>JAHJDU010000623.1 GCA_018812385.1 Pseudomonadota bacterium | reverse complement strand
GGTCTGCATTTCCGGGATGGAGGCCATGATTTCCGGGATGGCCATGATTCAGGCAGGTATGGCAGATATTATCCTGGCAGGCGGGACAGAGCATATGTCATCAGCCCCATACAGTGTTCCCAATGCCCGCTGGGGGTGCAGGCTCCAGGACCAGACTTTTGTTGATAACATGATTCACGCACTGCACTGCGGTTCCCATATCATCCCCCATCCTGAAGACGGGCCAGTGGATGAAACCAAGCCTCCTTTGAGTTATTTTGTGGGAAAGCCTTATATTATGGGACATACCACTGAATTTATAGCCCAGCATATGGACATTTCCCGACAAGAAATGGATGAAGTGGCTTTAAGGAGTCACAATGAATCAGAGCGCGCCACAAAGGACGGATCATTTAAGGATGAGATTGTACAGGTTCAAGTTCCTCAAAAAAGAAAAGATCCTATTATTTTTGATAAAGACGAACACTTCAGACCGGGAATAACCATGGAACAGCTTTCCGCCCTTCCACCAGCCTTTGTTCCAAAAATCGGCAAGGTGACGGCAGGGAATTCTTCCGGCATTAATGATGGCTCAACGGGTATGATTATCATGTCTGCCTCAAAAGCCAGAGAACTGGGACTTTCCCCCATTGCCAGGATAAAAGCAATCTCAATGGGTGCCTGTCATCCTTCTGTCATGGGCCTTTCTCCGGTTCCTGCAGTGAAAAATTTAATTAAATCATCCAAGATTGCGCTTAAGGATTTTGAACTCATTGAATTAAATGAGGCCTTTGCCGGCCAGTATATCGGATGCGAAAGAGAACTTGGACTGAACCGGGAAATCACCAATGTCAATGGTTCCGGGATTGGTCTGGGTCATCCAGTTGGCTCCACAGGTGCAAGACTTGTCGTGTCCCTGATGTATGCCATGAAAAACAGGAATAAGTCCCTTGGCCTTGCCACCCTTTGCGGCGGCGGTGGAGTATCCATGGCATGCGCCATTGAAATGCTTTAATTAACAAAAGACAGATTTTACTCAAGCATATCCAGTTCCATCTGGACCCTGATTATTTCCACATCCGCAGGCGAGGCCATCTGGCCTGCCAAGCACCTGGGCCGGATCTCCGGGAAGCATCCTGAGCATGAAAAAAAGCAGCAGGGTGATCCCCAGGAGAACCGGAATAATGGCCAATAATTTTTTTAATAGAAAATTGAGCATGATGGATGATTATTCCATGGTGATATAGGTCGGATAAAATTTCTCCGTAGGCGTGACCACCAGGTTTTTGATCTTGCTGGAATAGGCCAGGACAAATTTTTCCATATGTAGCCATATCCAGGGGCATTCATCCCATACAATCTCAGATGCCTGTTTCAATAGTGCCAGACGTTTTTTGGGGTCCTGCTCCAATCGGCTGGCCTCAATCACCTTGTCATAATCCGGGTTGCTATAAAAAGCCGCTCCAAGTCCCTTGGGTGGGATGGTGCTGGAATGGAACTGACCGTAAAGGGTCATATCGGAATCGAGAATAGACGGAGCCCAACCGAGAAGGAAAAGCTCAAGCTCAGTTTCGTCTAAAGGCTTTAACAAGCCTGCCACATAGGTAGGCCAGTCATAGGTCCTCAGCTCAACCTTGACGCCAATGGCCTGGAGGTAGGCCTGTATGGTCTCTGAGATCTGTTTATCGAAAAGATACCGGCCATTGGGTGTGCGTATGTGGACAACCTGGTTGAAGTCAAAATTGGCCTTCTTCAGGAGTTCCTTGGCTTTCTCTGGATTGTAGTCGTACTGGGTGTTCATCTTGTGGTAGCCAAAAACAATTGGTGAAACCGGGCCATCCATGGCCTGGGCCGTTCCAAAGAGGATCCTATCAACGATGGCCTTCTTGTCCACTGCATAGTTGAATGCCTGACGAACCAGTTTATTGGTGGTGATGCCCTTTTGATAGTTCATGCCCATAAAGATGGTCCTTGTGGCCAAGGGCATATCAACGCTTATGGTGGGATCGGCCTTAAGGGCTGCCACGTTTGAGGGCAGGGGCTTGTAGCAGATATCTATTTCACCGGTCCTGAGCATGGCTTCGCGGGTGATTGTTTCGGGAACGATCTTAAAGGTCAGCTTCTCAACTGTAGGTTTGGGTCCGTAATAGTTTTCGTTTCGCACAAGGACAATCCGGTCGCCCTTTACCCACTCTTTAAAAAGATATGGGCCAGCCCCGACAGGGTTTTTCCGCACGTCTTCACCGTATTTTTCAATAGCAGCCGGTGAGATGATGCCTAAAATGGTTAAAGAGAGCGACGGACCAAAAGGAGCAAAGGGGTACTTGAGGTTAAGTTTGACAGTGTAATCGTCAACAATGACACACTCATTGAGCATGGAAATGGCGAAGCGCAAAGGCACCCTCATATTTTTGTCCAGAGCCCTGTCAACTGTCAGCTTGAAAGCTTTGGAGTCAAAGGGGGTGCCGTCGCTGAACTTGGCACCCTTTCTCAGGTGAACAGTGTAGGTCAGGCCGTCCTTGGATACATCATACCCGGTAGCCAGACGCGGCTCCAGTTTTCCATCAGGATTCTGGTAGAAGAGGTTATCGTACATCAGGTCGCAAAGGTT
>JAHJDU010000622.1 GCA_018812385.1 Pseudomonadota bacterium | reverse complement strand
TTTAATACATTATCCTCTGGGCTGGATTAATCCCAGCTTACCATTATTGTGTTTGTATAGGACATTGACCTGCTGGGTCCGGGCATTGTTGAAAACAAAAAAAGATTGTTTGCCCGAATCTAATTCAATTACCGCATCTTCGATATCCATAGGTTTATAGTCAATTGTTTCAATATTTATCTGGTCTGTGGTCAGGTTGTCTGAAAAGTTCTGGGGGAAACCTGGTTGCATGGGGTCATCCTTAATACTCTGTTTATTTCCCGACATATGCCGCCGGATTTTTTCTTTATTTTTTTTAATTTGGATTTTTACTTTATCCATCAGGGCATCAATAGATGAATACATGTTTTCTGAATCTTCCCGAGCGTTAATTTTTAATCTGTCACAGGTCAGGGTAATTTCAGCTATATGTCTTATTTTTTCAACTGACAGCACGACATATGCTTCAGCAGGGCTGTCCAACATTTTATCAAATTTATCAAGTTTTTTTTGAACATAGGATTTTAAGGCACTAGAGGTGTCAATTTTTTTAAAGGTAACAATTGTTTGCATAAAAACCTCCTTAAAGCTGTTTACGTTTATTAGAAGGAAGTATGTTGAGTACCTTCCTGTATTTTGCAACAGTTCTCCTGGCAATCTGGATATTTGCGTCCTGAAGAATGCTGGATAATTTTTCATCGCTTAAAGGACTTTCATGGTCTTCGTTCTCTATCAGCAGTCTTATTCTGTCCTTTACACTTGCCGATGCCATGGATTCTCCGCCGGTTCGTTCGATGGATGAGTTAAAAAAGTATTTTAACTCAAAAAGTCCCTGGGGGGTATAGGCATATTTATTAGTTGTCACACGACTGATCGTGGATTCATGCATCTCAATATCTTCTGCAATATCTTTTAAGATGAGTGGTTTTAGATATGCAATACCGTTTTCAAAAAAATCTTTCTGGAATTTAAGAATACTTTCCATGACAAGATAAATTGTTTTCTGGCGTTGCTGTATGCTTTTTATAAGCCAGGATGCAGATTGCATTTTTTCATTAAGATAATTTTTTGTGTCCTTTGAAATCTTGCGGCCATTGGCAATAGCATCCTTATAAAATCGGTTGATTTTCAATTTTGGCAGCCCATCATCATTCATAATAATTTTAAACCCATCCCCGTCTTTGTAAACATAAATATCAGGGATAATATAGGCAGGCTCGTCAGTTGAAAATTTCCGGCCGGGTTTGGGCTCAAGATATTGGATGATATTTACTGCCGCTCTCACATCATCCGTGGATATTTTTAATGCCTTTGCAATTTTTTTAGTGTTTCTATTTTCCAGGTTTTTTAAATGGGTTTTTATAATTTCTATGATAATGGGATTATTAATGCCAAGCTGCTGCACCTGAATTAACAGGGTTTCACAAAGATCTCTGGCACAAACACCAGGCGGATCAAAGGTTTGAAGAATTGAAAGCACCTCTTCAACAATTTTTATATCTGCGTTACAAGCCTGTGCAATTTCTCCAACATCACTGCAAAGATAACCGTCTTTGTTGAGATTGCCGATCATCATTATACCAATTTCTTCTTGTTTTTCATTCAGTCCAGAGAGCCCTAACTGCCATTGAAGATGGTCTTTAAGGGTCTTTTTTTCCGAAGTAAAGGCTTCATAATTTGGCGCTTCAGTATTTTCTGATTCAGTATAGACTCGTCCCGTGGAATTATATTCATTGATATAATTTTCCCAGTCTGTATCAGTTCTTATTTTTTCTTCAATGGTGACTTCTTTTGTAAGTGTTTCTTTTTCAGGAGAATCGGTTGTACTTTCCAGGGCAGTAATATTTTTGTCAGACAGCTCATCTACCATTGATTCTTCCAGCGCAGGATTTTGTTCCATTTCCTGTTGAATCATCTCGGCAAGCTCAAGACGGGACAACTGAAGCAGCTTGATAGCCTGCTGAAGTTGAGGCGTCATGACAAGTTGCTGAGTTAATATTAGGCTTTGTTGTAATCCAAGTTCCATATTATAGTTTGAAATTTTTCCCCAGATAGATTTTTTTAGCTATTTCACTTGAAATGATTTTATCAGGATTTCCTGATTCAATAACTTTGCCCTGGCTCATAATATACGCATCATCGCAAACTCCAAGGGTTTCTCTCACATTATGATCTGATATTAAAACGCCTATACCTTTTTTAGTCAATTGATAAATTATTTGCTGGATATCAATGACGGCTAAAGGATCAATGCCGGCAAAGGGTTCATCTAAAAGAATAAATAAAGGATCCGTGGCAAGGACTCTTGAAATCTCAAGACGACGTCTCTCTCCCCCGGAAAGAGAGCTGGCTTTTTGATTTGCAAGATTATAGATACCAAGTTCTTTCATCAGATCCATTGCTTTTTGTTTAATATTAAATCCATTTTGCGGCAATACTTCAAGTATGGCCGTGATATTCTGTTGTACTGTCAATTTTTTGAAAATACTTGATTCCTGGGGAAGATAGCCAATCCCTTTTCTGGCTCTAATATACATTGGGTATCCAGTGATATCTTCCTTATTTATTAGAATTGTTCCGCCGTCAGGTTTGATCAACCCCACTGCCATATAAAAGCTTGTTGTTTTGCCTGCCCCGTTTGGTCCTAAAAGACCTGTTACTTGTCCTGGCTTAACTGTAAGAGTTACATCATCTACAACTTTTTTGCCATCATAGATTTTTACAAGATGTTTAAGTACAAGTTGTGTCATTATTGTTTATTTATGATCTTATCTTCAGGATTAAAAAAGGCTTCAACTCTTTTTGAGCCTTCACTTTCCACTAGTACCTTATCCTGGAGCCTGAAAAGGGTGATTTTTTTTCCGGTCACAAAACTTGAACCTGTTATTAATTTTGGAGATTTGCCTGTAAGAATCAGAATTTCATCTTTTGTTGTATAGACTGCTTCATCAGCAAATGCCTTTCGTTCTCCAGCAGTGTATCTGACATTTCCGGTGGAAACGATTTTTTTTACATTGCTTTGAGCATCACTGCCTTTATCTTTATTATCATCAACAAAGTAAATTTTAATGGAGTCTGCAAAAACAATGGAATCTTCTCTGGTTGCTTTGACATTTCCCATAAATTCGACCATGGAGGTGTCTTTTTGTGCAACCATTTTATCGGACACAATATAAAGGGGAACTTGCTCTGCCTTGGTTTGGGTTTGAGCCTGGGTCTCTGTTATTTGCCAGAGAAGTGTAAAACCAATAAAAATAAGATAAAACAAAAAACTGAACACGGATTTACTGAACACGGACTTATTGAATATCAAAGTTTTCACTGAAAGTTCCCCTGACATGCCCCTTTAAAATTGTTATATTCTCACTAAGTTTGGTTGTCATTGAATCCGCTTCAATGACAGAATCTTCCTTTTCAAGCGTCACATGAGTTTTGGAATATATTATATGTTCTTTTTTGTTATAATGCAACTTATCAGTTTTCAGGACAAAAGTTTCATAGGTTACAATCACATTGTCTGAAAATATCATGTCATGGGTCTTTGTATTCATAACTCCTTTTTGGGACGTTAAATGAACTTTCTTATCATCTTTTGTAAAAAAAATAACGGATACATCAATGAGAACAGCTTTATCTTCATCTTTTAACAGCGTAGCAGAAGCGGCTTTCAATTCCCATTCTTTTATTCCATTTTTTTTTGAAATCTGTTTTAAGACGTTCAATTTCAAAGCCGCTTTGGTGTCTATTTTAACATCATGAAATTGTATTGGTTTGGCCAAAAACTTGTTAAAATAAAAAAAGCCGATGATGATGATAATCATCACTATCAACAATCCGATCAACGGGGCTGTCAGTTTTTGTTTTAAAGACTTTGTCATGATAGGTATTTATCTAAGATAGCATCCCATAAGCCTTTTGCTTTTAAAATACTTTCACAGATTTCCCTGACAGCTCCATGGCCTGCCTTTTGTTTTGTGATAATGTCTGAATGGTTTTTAACATCTTGACAAGCATCTGAAACGCAAAAAGAAACACCAACTCTTTTCATGACAGGAAGATCCATTAGATCATCTCCTACAAAGGCAATTTGTTCAGGCATTATTCCTGTCTGGGAGGTGATTTTATCAAAGGCATTTAATTTATCTTTTATTCCGTCAAACAATAAGGTGATGCCAAGATTTTCACACCTGTATTCCAAAGCCTTTGATTTGCGGCCGGTAATGATCCCCACCCTTATGCCTGAATCCATTATAAGCCTTAATCCAAATCCATCCCTTGAATGAAAGGTTTTTATCTGGTCTCCAGAGTCTGAATAGGTGATACCACCGTCAGTTAAGACACCATCCACATCCAAAAGTAAAAGTTCAATATTTGCAAGTTTTGTTTTCATAACACTTATCCTACAACTTTTTTTATAGCCAGAAGTGTGGATAAAAAATCTTTTATATCGTTTAAAGGCAAAGAATTTGGTCCGTCGCACAGAGCTTTTTCAGGGTCTGGATGGGTTTCAATGAATAATCCGTCAGCTCCTGCGGCAATGGCAGCTTTTGACAGCGTGGGAACAAATTGGCGTTCTCCGGCAGAAGAGTCTATGGCGCCTCCAGGGAGTTGAACAGAGTGTGTGGCATCAAATACAACTGGTACCCCTAAATTTTTAATGATAGGGATGGACCGAAAGTCCACCACAAGATTATTATACCCAAATGACGACCCTCTTTCAGTGATACAAATATTTGTATTGCCGGATTCTTTTGCCTTGTTAATGATATTACGGCATTCCAGGGGTGATAAAAACTGACCTTTTTTTATATTAACTGGTTTGCCTGTATTGCACGCAGCCAGTATCAAATCGGTTTGTCTGCACAGGAATGCAGGAATTTGGATAATATCCAGAACTTGGGCTGCTTTTTTGGCCTGGTCAGGTAAATGGATGTCCGAAATAATCGGAATGTTCAAGTCTTTTTTAATAGCGTCAAGAATGTTTAAACCATGCTCAAACCCTGGACCCCTGAAAGATTGAATGGATGTCCGGTTTGCTTTGTCAAAGGAGGCCTTGAAAATAAAAGGGATATCAAGAAGACTGGTAACTTTTTTTAAATGATCTGCAATCAGATAGGTGGTTTCATAATTTTCAATAACACAGGGACCTGAAATCAGGAAAAAGACGGGGTCAGGTTTGTTTATTAAATCAAAGAAAAAATTATTCATAAATAATTCCTAAATATAAGTTTTTTGAGGTCAAATTATATTTTGAAGATCCAAAAGTCAAGAATGGAAAATGCCTTGATAAGTTCGACCATAGCTGCTATTTTACTTTAATTTTATTTGAATATATACTAACCACCTGAAAAAATAGGTATTATTGATGAAAAGAGTTGTCTATTTAATCCTCATTCTTATGATTTTAATTCCCGTTACCTGGATGTTTGTCTATAAATTTGAAGGCAGAAAACCGGTTGTTGATATGACACTGCCGTCTTTATATTTGAAAAAATCCTATGATATGTCCATTAAAGTGACAGATCCTAAAACAGGTCTTCGTAAAATTATGGTATCCATCATGCAGCAGGGGAAAGAAAAAATATTGCTTGAGAAGCAATATGAATCCACAGGTTTTTTAGGGGTGTTTCCCGGTGCAAAAACCATAAAAGACGATTTTATCATTCCGGTTCATTCCTGGAAATATGGAATGACGGATGGTGATGCCGTTATTCGAATAATGGTTTCTGACTACTCATGGCGAGGGTGGGGCAAGGGCAATATTTCCTATATTGAAAAAAAAGTGATTATTGATTCAAAACCGCCTAATGTAACTATCTTAACCAACCGTCATAATATCGAATCCGGCGGCACTGCTCTTGTTATTTATAAACTTTTTGAAGAAAATATAAAAACAGGTGTTATAGTAGGAGAAAATTTTTTCCCAGGCCTTTCCGGCCTTTTTGAGGACAAGAATATCTATACTGCTTTTTTTGCATTAAGCCATATGCAGGGTCCTGGCACTCAGATATCTGTTTTAGCCGAAGATATGGCAGGGAATACCACAAAAAGAGGATTCCATCATTACATAAGGGATAAAAAATTTAAAACCGATATTTTAAATATTTCTGATGGTTTTCTGGAAGAAAAAATTCCTGATTTTGATGTGGGGGTAAAGAATGGATCTTTTCAGGGGGAAAAAAATCCATTGCTTGAGAAATTTTTACACATCAATGGTGAGACTAGAAAGAATAATGTTGAAAAAATATTAAGCATTCCCCAGGTTTCAGAAAATAAAAAGTACTGGGACGACAGGTTTTTGAGACTTCATGGATCTGCAAGGAGAGCTGGATTTGCTGACCATAGGATTTACAAATATAAGGGCAAGGAGATTGACAGGGCGATACATATGGGCGTTGATCTGGCTTCAACCGCTAATGCGCCTGTGAAGGCTGCTAATTCAGGCAGGGTTGTATTAACAGAGTTTATTGGTATCTTTGGTAATACTGTGGTAATTGATCATGGATTCGGGCTTTGCAGTCTTTATTCACATTTAAGCCAGATTTCAGTCAATAAAGGTGATATGGTCAAAAAAGGTGATGAAATCGGCTTCACTGGTATGACAGGTCTTGCCGTGGGTGACCATCTTCATTTTTCAATGATTGTGCACAATGTTTTTGTGAATCCTGTGGAATGGTGGGATGATTTATGGATTAAAAATAATATTACATCAAAGATAGATTTTGTG
This sequence comes from Pseudomonadota bacterium, assembly GCA_018812385.1. Classification (GTDB taxonomy): domain Bacteria; phylum Desulfobacterota; class Desulfobacteria; order Desulfobacterales; family Desulfobacteraceae; genus Desulfobacula. The sequence continues at coordinate 8,912 of JAHJDU010000622.1, read as the reverse complement.
AGGCAAATGTAATTAAAGGTTTGTTATGAAAGAGTATAAAGTTAATAAAACGATTGAACAGATAAACAAAAAAATTGCCAATGGCGAGGCTGTGGTTGTTACTGCAGAAGAAATTGTCGATATTGCGAGAAAAGAAGGAATAGTTGAAGCGGCAAAAAAAATTGATGTGGTGACAACGGGAACCTTTGCCCCTATGTGTTCCTCAGGAGCTTTTATTAATATCGGCCAGTCCAAACCCCTGATCAGGACAACGAAAACCTGGTTTAACAATGTAGAGGCATATTCAGGCGTGGCAGCAGTGGATTGCTATCTGGGCGTAACCCAGACCTGTGAAGATGATCCGTTAAATAAACGCCATCCCGGTGAATTTAATTATGGCGGCGGTCATGTGATCCAGGATCTGGTTGCAGGGAAACAAGTTCATATAAGGGCCCAAAGTTATGGTACTGACTGTTATCCCAACAGGGAAATAGAAAAGCTGGTCACATTGAAAGAATTGCCCAATGCCATGTTGTGTAATCCTCGAAATGCTTATCAAAATTATAATTGTGCCATTAATAAATCCGATAAAATAAAATATGCCTATATGGGAACATTAAAACCAGGCATGGGCAATGCCAATTATTCAACATCAGGTGTGCTCAGTCCCCTGTTAAATGATCCTTATTTAAAAACCATTGGTGTGGGAACAAGGATTTTTTTAGGCGGTGCACAAGGGTATGTAACCTGGACCGGCACCCAGCATAAAAGCCAGGTTGAAAGAGGATTAAACGGTGTGCCTGTTGCACCGGCAGGAACCCTTTCCGTGATAGGGGATTTAAAGGAAATGTCTCCTGAATGGCTTGTGGGACAAAGTATTCGGGGTTATGGATGCTCGCTGTCCGTCGGGTTTGGTATTCCGATTCCCATTTTAAATGAGGAAATCCTCAAATTTACATCCGTTTCCGATAGCGAATTGTTCACTCAGATCGTTGATTATGGATATGATTATCCAGAAGGCATTTCAAGATCCTATGGCCAGGTCAGCTATGCTGAACTGAAAAGCGGTTCCATCATGATCAAAGGCAAAAAAATTCCAACCGTCCCTTTATCCAGCATGATAAAGGCTCGAAAAATAGCTGATATTTTAAAGAAATCAATACTAAAAGCAAAGTTCTTTTTAAGTCAACCTCAGCACATGTTCTATTAGATTAAGCTATAAGGAAAAAAAATGATAAAAAAGAAACCCAAGAGTTCTTTGCGGGAAAATACAGAGGCAATCATTATAGCCATTATTATTGCCATGTTTATCCGGACATTTATTATTCAAGCATTTAAAATCCCATCCGGTTCCATGTTGGAAACACTTCAAATCGGAGACCAGATTCTGGTTAATAAATTTATATATGGCATAAAAATTCCGTTTACAGATGGAAAAACCCTTATTCCCGTGAAAAATCCACAAAAAGGTGATATTGTTGTTTTTAAGTATCCGGAAGATCCTTCCAAGGATTTTATTAAACGGGTGGTTGCCACAGGAGGAGACACCTTGGAAATCATTGATAAAAAACTATATGTAAATAATAAGATGGTTGAAGGGGAGACCTATGCTGTTTATAAAACCCAAGACATAATCCCAGGAAAATTTAATTCAAGGGACAATTTAAGAAAAATCAAAGTTCCTGAAAATAAATTGTTTGTCATGGGTGATAACAGGGACAACAGCCATGACAGCAGATTTTGGGGGTTTGTTGATCTTAAGGCTGTCAGGGGTGAAGCCTTTATAATTTACTGGTCATGGAATAAAGACAAGTTTGTGCCCATATGGAATAGTGTCAGATGGGCAAGAATTGGTGATATATTAAGATAAGGCAGGAACAATGCGGTTTATTAAAAAAGATATTCTTGATATCGAATCTCTGGAACCCCATGAAATTTCAATGATCCTTGATACAGCCCAGGGCATGAAGGAAATTTCAGAACGACCTGTAAAAAAAGTACCCACCTTAAGGGGTAAGACCATCGTCCTTTTTTTCCAGGAACCCTCAACAAGAACAAAACTTTCTTTTGATACTGCAGCTAAAAGACTTTCCGCAGACAGCCTTTCCATTTCAAAGAGTTCTTCAAGTATTGTGAAAGGAGAAACCCTGATTGATACTGCCAGGAACCTGGAAGCCATGAAGCCGGATGTAATTGTTTTGCGGCATCCATCATCAGGGGCTGCCCACTTAATTGCAAAACGTGTAAAAGCTTCGGTTATTAATGCAGGGGATGGTATTCATGCCCACCCCTCCCAGGCACTTTTGGACATGATGAGTGTCAGGGAAAAAAAAGGGAAAATTAAAGGGCTAAAGATTTCCATTATAGGTGATATTGCCCACTCCAGGGTGGCACGATCTGATATTACAGGATTCTCTAAAATGGGGGCCAATGTTTTTATTTGTGCGCCTGGAACCATGATTCCCATGGGAATAGAAAACTTAGGGTGTACTATATCACCAAATATGGAAACCTGTATTGAAGGGGCTGATGTCATAATGATGCTTAGAATTCAGAAAGAACGGCAGGGTAATATACTTTTCCCCACAGAAAGGGAATATGCAATGCTTTTTGGATTGAACAAGGCTCGGCTGAATCTGGCTAAAAAAGATGTTGTTGTCATGCATCCCGGGCCCATGAACCGGGGAGTTGAAATATCAAGTGAAGTTGCAGACTCTGAGTGTTCTTTGATTCTAGAGCAGGTGACCAATGGCGTTGCTTTGCGCATGGCATTGTTTTACCTGGTGGCAGGAGGAGGCAGGAATGCGGATTCGAATTAAAGGGGCCAGGGTTCTTGACCCGGGAAATATTGATGGAAAAAAAGATATCATCATTAAAGATCATCTTATTGAAGCCATTGTTGACCCTGAAAATATAGAGATCAGTACTGATACCAGAATCATTGATGCCAGAGGCATGATTGTTGTGCCCGGGTTAATTGATATTCATGTCCATTTAAGAGAACCGGGACACGAATATAAGGAAACCATTGAATCAGGGCTTCTTGCTGCAGCCAGAGGCGGTTTTACCGCGGTTTGCTCCATGCCCAACACAAAGCCGGTGAATGATAATCGTCAGGTGACAAAGTTTATTATCAATCGCGCAAAGGAATTGGGTCTTTCAAGAGTATATCCAACCGGGGCAATCACCCAGGGGTCACTGGGAAACGCTCTTGCTGAAATATATGATATGAAACTGGCAGGGATAGTTGCTGTAACGGATGATGGGAAACCACTTGAAAATCCAAACATGATGCGGCGGGCATTGGAATATTGCAAAGGCCTTAATATCCCCATCTTTGTCCATGCCGAAGACTTAAGTCTCGTTGATGGCGGGTCCATGAACGAAGGTTTTTTTGCTACATTCTGGGGGATAAAAGGAATACCTAACGCAGCTGAGAGTGTCATGGTTGTTAGAGACATTGCACTTTCTGAACTTACAGGGGCAAGGGTACATTTCTGCCATATCAGTACCAAAGAGTCAGTGGAAGCAATCCGCCAGGCAAAAAAAAGAGGTGTGAATGTCACCTGCGAGACAGCACCGCACTATTTCACATTAACAGATGCAGATGTGAAAGACTATGATACAAACTTTAAAATGAATCCTCCGCTGCGATCCGAACAAGACAGGCAGGCTGTTATTGGCGGGCTTATGGATGGGACAATTGATCTGATAGCATCGGATCATGCTCCCCACAGTGTGGTAGAAAAGGATGTGGAATTTGACATGGCAGCCTTTGGCATTGTCGGCTTGGAGACCTCTTTATCACTTTCTTTAAAACTCGTCCATGACGGTTTTTTAATCATGGAAAACCTTGTAAACAAAATGGCAAAAAATCCGGCAAAAATTATTGGGATCAACAATGATATCACACCTGGAAATATTGCAGATTTGACCATTATTGATCCTGAGGATATATATGAAATCGATCCTGGAACATTTAAATCCAGGAGTAAAAATTCACCTTTTTCAGGAATTAAGGTCAAGGGCAGTACATTTTTAACCATGGTAAATGGAAAGGTTGTTTATCTGAATGATAAGTGATGAAACACCCAATATCCTTGTGGTAGATGATGAAATAAGCATGCGCGAGTTTCTTGAGGTTTTCTTATCCAAACAGGGTTATAAAGTGTCAGATGCCAAGAATGGCAGCCAGGCACTGAAAATGATTCAAAAAAACAATTATGACCTTATACTGTCGGATATTCGTCTGGGTGATATCACAGGGCTTGAAGTTTTAAGAGAAGCTAAAAAGAAAAATCCCGATATAGTCGTTATCATGATTTCTGCATATTCCACAACGGAAATTGCTGTGGAGGCCATGAACGAAGGGGCCTATGATTTTGTTCCCAAACCCTTTGATAATAATGAGCTCAAGCAGACCATACAAAGAGCCCTTGCATTAAAGACACTTGATCAGGAAAAAGAGCAGACGTCCGCAGAGATTCATGACAATATGTATTTTAACCGGATTATCGGGAAAAGTCCTGGAATGCAGGCCATTTATAAAACCATCGAGCAGATCAGCTCCACAAAAACCAATGTTTTGATTTCCGGGGAAAGTGGGACTGGAAAGGAATTGATTGCACTGGCCATTCATGAAAATTCCGATAGAAAGGATAAACCTTTTGTGGTTGTCAATTGCGGCGGTATCCCGGATACATTAATGGAAAGTGAATTCTTTGGACATGTCAAAGGATCTTTTACCGGGGCAATCAGTGATAAAAAAGGGCTTTTTGAGGCATCCCATCAAGGTACCATTTTCCTGGATTAAATAGGGGAATTATCCACCTTTCTTCAGGTTAAATTGCTGCGGGCGGTTCAGGAGACTTTTGTGAAACCCGTTGGCGGGACAAAAGAAATTAAAGTAGATACCAGGATTATATCTGCCACCAATAAAAAACTTGACCAGGAGGTCATAGACGGGAATTTCAGGGAGGATCTGTTTTTCAGGCTCAACGTTATCCCGATTAAGGTTCCGCCATTAAGGGATAGAAAAGGGGATGTGGAAATTCTTTCAAAACATTTTGCTGAAAAATATGCAAAAAAAATGGGAAAAGATTTTGTAAAATTGTCTTCTTATGCCATTGATTTTTTAACTAAATATAGTTTTCCCGGCAATGTCAGGGAACTTGAAAATTTAATCGAGCGAAGTGTAGCCCTTTCTTCCACAAATATTATTTTGCCTGAAAGCCTGACAATTTCAATGCATAAGAAAAGAAGATGGGTTGAGGGCATAAAAGGACGACGTTTTGATCTTGCCGATGTTGTGCAGGGGGTGGATCTGGATGAAATTTTGTCAACCATTGAACAGGGCTATCTTAAAAAAGCCATCGAACTTGCCGGTGGCAATAAAAGTAAAGCTGCCGATTATTTGAATTTAAGCTTAAGATCCATGCGCTATCGCCTTGAAAAAACAGACTCTGTTGAGTAACTTGACAAAAACTCACATTTTATTTTACATATACTTAAGTATATAGTGTTTTCCGATACAACAATCGTTAAACACTCTCCTTCATCGGTACTGAAAATAATTAGGATGAGTATGAAACATATGGATGTAAGAATATTGATTGTCGATGATCTTTTAATGAATATCGAGCTTTTGGAAGAGATCCTCACTCCGGAAGGATATACCGTGGATTCTGCTGAAAGCGGTGAAGAAGCCCTTGATAAAGTCTTCAATGATCCTCCAGACCTGATCCTGCTAGATGTCATGATGCCTAAAATGAACGGTTATGAGGTATGCCGCAGGATTAGAGAAAACAAGTCTTTACCCTATGTTCCCATCATCTACATAACCGCAAGTGAGCTCGAACAAGAAAACGTCATAGAGGGTCTGGGTGCGGGCGGAGATGACTACATTCGTAAACCCTTTGAAATAGGAGAATTGCTGGAAAGAATTATTTCCTGTTTGCGTGTTAAAGCATTATATGATGAATTGGCAAAGACCAAAGCAGAATTGTCTCGATATGTATCTTTATCAACACTGAGAATGGTTGAAAGCAAAATTCACCACGGCCAGGCAGAACCTGTGGATCGAGATGCATATGTGACCATACTGTTCTCTGATATTCGGGGATTCACCCAAATTTCAGAAAGAATGGCCCCGGCAGATGTCTTTGCGAAACTGAATAACAATATTGGAAAGCAACTCAAGATTATTGAAAAATATCAAGGTATTATTGAAAAACTCAACGGTGACGAGGTCATGGCTGTATTTGATGGCCCCAATATGGCTGATAATGCACTTGGATGTGCGCTTGAGATCATCCAGGAATTGTCAAAATCAGAACTTAACGGAGAATCTGAATTGTTTAATGTGGGTATCGGCATTAATACAGGCCAGATTTATATAGGTAGCCTGGGCAATGAATTCTTCAGGGACTATACCGTTATCGGAAATACGGTCAATATTGCAGCCCGCCTTTGTGGACTTGCAGATAAGCTTCAAGTCCTCTTTACCAAAACAACCTTGACATCTATTAGTCAGGAGAAATTTTGTTTCCAGTCAATTGGGAAAAAAATGTTAAAGGGATTAAGCAAACCAATAGAAGTGTTTAAGGCGACCTTGTAAAAAGTGCTGTTCATATTTAAGGAATCTTCAGGCCCCTGGCAAATAGGAGGAGATCCGATGGAAAACAAAGGCATTGAAAAGCCCTATAATGGACGGGATCCATTAAGAAAGAAACTCATTATCATTGAAGCGCTGGTATTCCTCATTCCAGCCCTCGCTGTTATTTATATTTTTTATCAAAGACCCGTCTCCTTTGATACCACTCAGCTTCTAATTATTCTTGCAGTTCTATGCCTCATTCTGGGTGGAATGCTGCTACTCAGGCAGGTCTTTGATCGGATCTTCATGATCCAAAACATCATGAAGATGGCTGAACGAGGGGGAAAATATGTTCTGAATGTACAAAAAAATACGGACGAGTTGCATGATATTTCCAAGTCTTTTAACAACCTGATGAATAATTTCCAGGCATCCAACAGAGAGCTTCAACGCAGTATTGAGGAAATCTCTGAAAGAAAAAAAATTGAGGCTGCTCTTCAATGTGCAAAGGAACAGGCAGAGGCAGCCAATATGGCCAAAAGTCGATTCCTTGCCAATATGAGCCACGAATTTCTCACTCCGCTCAATGCGGTTATTGGTTTCTCCCAACTACTGAAAGCCAAGACCCATGGAGAACTGAATGAAAAACAGATAAAATATACCCAGAATGTGATGGAAAGCGGGCAACACCTTATGAGATTGGTAAATGGAATTCTTGAGCTTGCAAAAATTGAAACAGAGCGTATGGAATTGAAATTATCAGCGTTGGACATCAAGGATGAATTGCAAGGCGCGGTGAACTTGGTCCTGGTATCTGTCGATAAAAAAAGAATCACCCTGACATCAGACCTTCAGCCTGATATACAGCCCATAACTGCAGATCAGGAGAAATTTAAACAAATCGTCCTTAACCTTTTAAACAATGCTGTGAAATTTACACCAGTTGGGGGCTCGATTGTTCTATCTGCAAAGACACTGATGGGTTCCGAGTTACAAGTTCCGGGTTGTGGAGAACCAAATACTCCAACTCAATTATTGGATATTGGAACGAAGTTTCTTCAAATTTCCATATCTGACACAGGTGTTGGCGTCAAATCTGAAGACCAGGACAGAATTTTTTCCATATTTGAACAGGTGGATATGTCCTCGAAAAGACTGTTCGATGGAACTGGGCTGGGGCTTGCAATGACCTGTAAGCTAGTGGCACTCCACAAAGGAAAAATTTGGGTGGAAAGTGAAGGAAAAAATAAAGGAAGCCGTTTTTCTTTTGTTCTGCCACTTAGATAGTGCCTGACCGAAAACCTGAAATTATTTTTTATTTCTGCAAAAGGATAGAATTTAAAAATTTAAAGCTAACATAAAAAGAGACTTCAGGGTTTACTGATGTTGGTAGAAAGTTTGTTTTAGAACTTGAAATCAGATTAATCAAACCTGGTATATATATTGCATCGAATTGTATGAAACATGCCAGGAGGATGAAATAATGCGCAAAAAGTCAGGCTTTACACTTATAGAGTTAATTATAGCTATCGGCATGATCAGCATCCTTACTGCAATTGCAATCCCTAATGTGATGAACTGGTTGCCAAATTACAGGTTAAAAGCAGCAGCAAGGGATTTGTATTCGAATATGCAGAAGGCAAAAATGGAAGCAGTAAAAAGCAATAAAGATGTTTTAATCGATTTTGTTGTCGGGACTTATGCTCCTGCCGGCATGATCGGAAGTTATCAGGTGTTTGTTGATGATTCTCCGGCAAATGGAGTTTTTGATGCCGGGGAACAGGTTTTAGTCCAGGTAAACATGCCTAAGAATGTATCTCTGTACTACAATAATTTTACGGGCAATACTGCCGGCTATAATTCTCGAGGGTTACCATGGATATACAATTTGGGAAGTGTTCAGTTTCAAAACAATAACTCAAGATATTATCAAGCATCTTTATCATTTGCAGGGAATGTGAAAATTAAAACAAGCAATGATGGTGCAGCATGGAATTAAAAAAAAAGGATTTCACATCAAAAGAACATGGCTTCACATTAATCGAGATATTGATTGCAATGGCCATAACAGGGATTGTTTCAGCAGCTATTTTTACAGCGTTTCAATCCCAGCAGAAAAGCTATGTTGTTCAGGAAGGTGTGGCTGTTATGCAACAGAATTTGAGAGCTGGAATGGATATGATGGTGCGGGAAATCAGGATGGCCGGCTATGATCCGACCAGAGATGCTAATGCCGGAATTGTTTCAGCCATATCCGGTTCCATAGCATTCACAATAGATGAAAACGGCGACGGGGATATTGATGACAGCAATGAATATATCACATATTCTCTTTATA
>JAHJDU010000621.1 GCA_018812385.1 Pseudomonadota bacterium | reverse complement strand
TCTTTTTCTCCTTTGATGGCCATTTCAAGATTTTTTTCAACAAATTCCCGATCATCCGGGTGCATCAGTTTCATGGTCAACTCTAGGCTGGAGTTCTCAGTCCGTTTGTCGACAGAATAAAGGTCATAGATCTGATCCGACCAAACCATCTCATTGGTTTTCAAATTCCAATCCAGAAAGCCCATTTTGGCAATGCGCTGCGCTTTTAATAGACGTTCTGTGTTCTCCCGCAGGGATTCCTCCGCCGCCTGCTTCTCAATTGCCCTCTGGACGGTAAGTAATAATTGCTCCATATCATAGGGCTTCCGCACGTAGCTGTATGCGCCTAAATTCACTGCCTTAATAGCTGATTCCTGCGAGGCATGCCCGGTGATCACGATGCATTCCGTACCCGGTGAGTATTCCTTGATCCCCCTTAGCACTTCCAGGCCAGACATGTCTTCAAGCTTGAGGTCAATAAGGGCCAAAGCAGGCCCCTTTTCCCTAACCTTATCCAGGGCTTCCTTTCCTTCGGCGGCAGTTATGGGTGTATAACCCTTGGCCTTGAGTATATCAGAAAGAGTCTTTCTGAGCCTGGGATCATCATCTACAATAAGAATGTCCTTTTTATCCACGCGTGTCACCTCACTTTTTTTTAATAGTCCGGCCCAGAATGCGGGCCAGCTTCCGACGGTTGATTTCGGTCGAAAGTCGTAAAAACTCCTTTATTTTATGATAGGAAATTGCGTTTTGTCAAGTTAATAGGAAAGTCAATATTAGGAACAGGGATTTAATTCCCCTCCGATTTAAAAAAAACGGTAAAGACTACAATTTTTGTAGAATGCTTGTTATAATATTACCCAACCCGGCACTGATCGTCTTTTCCTGTCCTTCCCTGGGAGAGATTCATGATCTGGTCCCGGTTCAATACCATGTTGCCGCACCGGATGAAAAGAGGTTCTCCAAGGTCCTCGGTGGTCAAAATATCCTGGCGCCGGAGAATGGCCTTGATTCTGGTCAGAAGTTCCCTTGGGTTAAACGGCTTGGCCAGTTATCATATAAAGGGTACGAGTTCCATTAAATCGGCCAGGACAACAAAGGCCTGGAAGGCCATGGCATAATCCTTTGCCTTGTATCTCAATGTATCTCCGCTTATTCTCTCCGTGCCCGGCAGGCGGAGGGCCATGTCAATGCCAGAGGCTGTTGTCAGGCGCAGATCCATGATCACTTCACCTTTTTCCAGAACAAGGGGAGAAATTAAATCCCTTCGTGATATGGCATTTCGAACTGCCTGGTATATCAATTCCCGGCACTTGATTGGATGGGGACAGAGCGCGGCATAAGCACCTATGGATTCCTTGACCACGGCCACCTCAATACCCGGTATCAGGTCGGCAGCTTCCTGGCATGCAACTTTATCACCGGATATCATGATGACCGGCACCTGATGATATCCGGCAATCAGTGCATTGAGGCCAATTTCACCAACCCTGAGGCCATTAAATGTCAATTCAGCCACGCGGCCGTGAAAAATATGGGCAATGGCGGCATCTTTAGACCCGGCCATACCGTGATACCCGACAAAACAGACCGCATCCATGCCCCGGTCCACCCCTTCCATCATGGCTAAGGGACGAGGGGATCCCATAATAAGGCGAGCCCGCTCATCCAGATCCTCGGGAAAAAGGTTCAGTCCCACATTATGGGCATCCACGACCACTACCCCGGAAGCACCGGAATCAAATGCCCCCCTTATGGCAGCGTTCACCTCCTGGGTCATCAATTTTCTGGCCTGCAGATATTCTCTTTCCTGAACACCGGAATGCTCTCTTCTGACAACGGCACCGACACCTTCGATATCGGCTGAAATTAATAGTTTCATATATTGGCTTTTCCATTCATCAATATAATTGATTTTTAAATTGCGACTAGGTTAATCATAAATACAAATCCATCCTTTACCTGAAAATTACCGGCTATCCATACAGATGACAATCCAGCCAGTGATCTGTGACAACTTTAATATGAGGCGGGGGTATCTTCCTGCATATATCCATTGCCTTGTTACACCGGGGGGAAAATCGACAGCCTTTGGGCAGATGAAGCGGGCTTGGCACATCCCCCGTCAATACAGACAGTGTTTGCCTCTGAAACGGGTCCGGCCTGGGCACTGAAGCGATCAAGGCCTTTGAATACGGGTGGCACGGCTCTGCAAAAAAACGCTCTTTTGGGGCGGTCTCAACAATAGCTCCCAGGTACATCACGGCTATCCGGTTGCTGATATGCCGGACCACTGCCAGGTCGTGGGAAATAAACAAATAGGCATAATTGTACTTTTTCTGAAGCCCTGTAACCAGATTGAGAATTTGAGCCTGCACAGACACATCCAGGGCTGAAGTCGGTTCATCAAAAACCACAAATTCCGGTCCGGTAATGAGTGCCCGCGCTATTCCGATGCGCTGACGCTGTCCTCCTGAAAATTCATGGGGGTAGCGATCCAGGTGCTCCGAACCCAGTCCCACATCCTTCAAAGCGGCCAGGACACGATCGGTCAATTCTTTTCCTTTGATACCCTTCTGTATTTTCAAAGGATACCCCACGATCTTTTGTACGGTCATTCTCGGGTCCAGAGATGACTGGGGATCTTGAAAAACCACCTGGAGTTTTCCACGTATTGACTGGAACTCAGCCTCTTTCATGGAAAGAATATCCTTTCCCCTGTACAATACCCGGCCGTCAGTAGCCGTCAGCAGCCTTAAGATACAATTGCCCACTGTGGATTTGCCGCTACCGGATTCACCCACAAGGCCCAGTGTTTCCCCGGAGTTTACGCTGATCGAGACACGGTCTACAGCGGTCAGTTGTCTGGAATACCCCCCCAGAAAGCCATGTCCGACTTTAAACTGTTTGACAAGATTTTCAGTTTCAATCACCGGGATCACGTGTTTCCTCTCCTTTCTGTCATGGATCAACTATAGCATGGCATGCCACCCGATGATCCTGGGTGATACTGCAAAGTTCAGGTACCAGACAATCACAGGTTTTGATTCGAACCGAACATCTTGGATGGAATAGACATCCGGGCGGCGGGTCTATCATTGTCGGAACGCTTCCTGGAATGGAATAAAGGGTATCCTTTCCATCAATGTCAGGGATGGAGGCAATGAGACCCCGGGTATAGGGATGTCGAGGGCTTGAAAACAATTGTTTTACAGGCGCGACCTCCACAATCCGGCCCGCATACATCACTGCCACGCGATCACACACCTGGGCGACCACCCCCATGTCATGGGTGATCATCAGAACGGAGATATTCCGTTCACGGCTTAATGCAACAAGTATTGCCAGTACTTGCCCCTGGACAGTTACATCCAGCGCGGTTGTGGGCTCATCTGCTATCAGCAGTTCCGGATCACAGATGAGTGCCATGGCAATCATCACGCGCTGCCTCATTCCACCGGAAAGCTGGTGGGGATATTTATTCAGCACGGTTTCCGGGTCCGGCATCTGAACCTGGCGAAGCATATCCACGCACATCTGGTTTGCCTGCCAGGATTTAACCCTTTGATGAATCCCGACCACCTCCTGCATCTGATTTCCAACTGTGAAAACAGGATTCAGGCTGCTCATGGGTTCCTGAAAAATCATGGAAATTTCATTGCCCCGGATCTGCCGCATCCTCCGGGTTGACGTCTTGAGCAGATTTTCATTTTTAAAAGTAATCCTACCCGAAGAAATATTTCCCGGAGGCTGGGGGATAAGCCCCAGGATGGTCTTGGCAGCTACGGATTTTCCACACCCGCTCTCGCCCACCAGCCCGAGGATTTCTCCCTTGCCCATGGTTAGACTGACCCGGTCAAGCACGCTTGATGTACCCTGGTAATTGGTAAATGAGACTGAAAGATTGTCAATGTCCAATAATGTCATATGAATTACCTTCGTATCCGGGGGTCCATAATGTCTCTCAAGGCATCGCCCAGGACATTAAACCCGATGACCGTCACAAGGATAAAAAGTCCGGGAAAGGTCGCATACCACCATTGATCCAAGAGAAATTTCCTGCCCACGCTGATCATGGCTCCCCATTCAGGGATGGGGGGCTGAGCACCCAGTCCGATAAAACTCAGTGAGGCAGCAATCAAAATAGTATCTCCCACCGTCAGCGTCGCCAATACAATCACTGAATTCAGACAATTGGGCAGAATATGGTTAAAAATGATCCAGCCGTTTTTTGCCCCTGAAACTTTGGCAGCAGAAATAAATTGCATCTCTTTTACGATAAGCGCATCCCCCCGGACAAGGCGGGCAAACTTTGGAATCATGACAAATGCCACGGCCATGATGGCGTTGTTCAGGCTGGGGCCCATGGCAGCGGCCAGTGCCATGGCAAGAACCAGGGAAGGAAAGGAAAGAATGACATCCATGAACCGCATGATGATATTGTCGATCCGCCCGCCATGGTATCCTGCAAAGGCACCGATAATCGACCCGATACCTCCGGAGATCAGGATCACAATAAATCCTATCCTCAGAGAAATTCTGGCACCGAACATCACCCTGCTGAAAATATCCCGGCCCATCTCATCCGTGCCGAACCAGTGTGTCATGTTTGGCGGCTGCAGACGTTCTGCCAGACTGATTCGAATGGGATCAAAAGGGGCAAAAATATCTGCAAAGAGGGCCATCAAGGTCATTGCTGTCAAGATAAGAATCCCGGCCATGGCAAGGGGGTTTTTCCGGAGCAGGCGGAATGTCAGCAAAACCTCCTGCCATTTTGAATAGTTTTTCAAGAATGATTTCACGGATCTGCCCTCAGTAAGTAATTTTCGGATTCAAGAAGGCATAGAGGACATCCACACACAGGTTGATGGAGACATACACCAGGGAAACAACCAGGGTAAACCCCATGATGGCCGGGAAATCCAGATAGTTCACCGAATCTACCACATACTTTCCCATGCCAGGCCACCCGAAAATTGTTTCCGTCAGGATAGCACCTCCCAGCAGCTCACCAAAGGACAAGCCAGTGATGGTCACTGTGGGAATCAAAGAATTTTTAAAGGCATGTTTCATGACCACCATCCACTCAGAAACACCATTGGCCCGGGCAGTAACAATATAATCCTGTCCAAGCACCTCAATCATGGACGATCTGACAATACGGGTCATGATTGCCAGATAAACATAGGAAAGACAAAAGGCCGGCAGAATAAGATGGGCGGCCACATTGAAAAACTTGTCCACACGACCCTCAAGCAGTGTATCAATCAGATAGAGGCCTGTGACATACACCGGCGGGGAGAAATCAATATCCAGACGGCCTGAACCCGGCAGCCATCCCAGGTTTCTGTAAAAGACAAGCAGGAGCATGAGCCCCAGCCAGAAAACCGGCATTGAAACCCCGAATACGGAAAAAATCCGGGTCAGGTGATCTGCCAGCCGGTTCCGGCGAACCGCTGAAATAATCCCCAGAGGGATGCCGATACAAAGACAGATCCCAATGCTGACCAGGGTCAACTCCAGGGTGGCCGGGAAAAAATCATTTAAATCATGAGTGACCGGCCGGTGATTACGGATTGAAATGCCCAGATCCCCCTTTAGCAGACCTGAAGCAAACCGGAAGTATTGAATGGCCAGAGGTTTGTCAAGGCCGTGCTGTTTGCGGATGTTTTCCACAGCCTCCCGGCTGGCCTTGGGGCCTGCGATCATTTTGGCTGGGTCTCCGGGGATGGCATGGGATATGACAAAGACCATAACCGTCACTCCCAGGAGAACCGGGAGCATATACATCAGACGTCCCAGGATATATTGCAGGATTCTCATGGGTATGGCAGGGTGCCTGAAGGACCCTGCACCGGTACGCCTGACTGATTTTTCCGGTGCAGGGTCAGATGAACGGCAGGTTTTCCTATTCTTTCCAAATGGTCTCCAGATTATACATGGATTCCAGCATTGGATTGAATACATACCCTTTTACATTTTTTCTTAAAGGGACAATGGTTTGTACCTGGTACAGAAAAATATAAGGGGCTTCATTCATGATAATCTCCTGAGCCTTGTCGTACATGGCTGTTCTTTGGCTCTGGTCACTAGTTGATGCAGCCTTGCGGACCAGTTGATCCACCTCAATATTTTTGTAAAAACTGCGGTTGCCCGGAAGTCCCCAGCGATCGGAATCAAACCAGAAATTCATAAACATGTAAGGATCTGCAAAATCCGGACTCCAGGCGCCAAGGCATAATTCAAAATCACCCTTGTCCACCCGGTCCCGAAGGGTTGGATTGGCCATCAGTTCCAGCTTGAGCGTCACACCGATGTCTGCAAAATTGGCCTGCAGAATGGTGGCGATCTGTTCCCATGAGGCGCGGCGGTCGGAATAAATCAGGGTCAGTTTCAGGCCATCCCCAACCCCTGCTTTCTTTAACAGGGATTTGGCTTTTTCAACATCCCGGGAGTGCTGAAACAGATCTTCTTTGTGTCCCCACATACCATTGGGAACCGGTCCACGCATCTGCACCCCGTTTCCCTGGAGGACATAATCAATGATTCCCTTGTAATCCACGGCATAACACAGTGCCTGACGGACATCGGCATTGTTCAGGGTCGGTTTCTGGTTGTTGATATATACATACTCCACAAGCTGTGATGGATAGCGGTTAACCACCAGGTCGGTATTTTTTTCAAGGGCAGGAATCTGGTCAATGAGAATATTTTCAGCAATATCGATATCCCCTCTCTCCAGGGCCATGCGGCGATCGGAAGATTCAGACATGAAACGGATTACCACCTTTTTAATTTTGGGTGCACCGCCCCAGTAATCAGTTTTTGCCACTAATACGGCACGCTGTCCCCTTGTCCACTCAACCAGTTTGAACGGACCGCTGCCCAGTGTGTTTTCTGCCAGCCATGCCTGGGCCATATCCCCCTCTTTTTCATGCCCGATCACTGTCGGATTGACAATGGAAGCAGCATCCGTGGCCAGGGTCTGAAGAAAGGGTCCATAGGCATTTTTCAGGGTAATCTCCAGGGTCAAGGGATCAATGACTTTTATGGAGTTAATGGCACTGATATTATCTGCCGGTCCTTTTCCAATTTTTAAAGTCCTTTCAAAGGAAAATTTGACAGCTTCTGCATTAAGTTGCGAACCATCCTCAAAATGAATTTTGTCTCTGATTTTAAAGATCCATACAAGGCCATCTGCCGAGACCGTCCAGGATTCAGCCGCCTGGGGTTCCACCTCGGTGGAACCTTTACCATTGACAACCTTGTATTTTACCAGACGGTCATAGCACGGATAAATCTGGCGCCAGTCATAGTTGTCACTGGACACGCTGAAATCAAGGGTATGGATATCCGAAGGGACCCCGATTACCAGTGTATCCGGCCCTGCAGCACTTGCCGGTGCCAGCCCTAACAACATCATGAAAAAAAGTACTTGTAACATTCTCAACAATCGTTTCATCACTCTTCTCCTTGCTTATTAATGTTAAAATAACTAATTATCACCAATTCCTAAATTATCATGCCTGTACCAGATTTTTGTAAGCATACAAAGCATAACACCTTCAAGGTTAAAAAACTTAATAATCAGAATATTGATAGAAAATTAAAGAAAATACAAGAACTAATTTCATGGGAAAAGATTCCCTTGTATCTCAATCCAAATCTGTGATAATTTTCTGGTAATGGTAAACCATGATAAAGGAAAAAACATGCCTGAAACAAAAACTGATAATATTAAAAATTGCTCTTGTAACAGGGGCCAGTGGAGGGATTGGGAAAGCTATCGCTATAGCGCTGGCCCAAACAGGACGGTTTGTATATCTTAATTTCAATTCAAACAGAAAAAAGACGCAGGATATATTACCGGCCAGGTCATTGGTATTAATGGAGGAATTGTGTGAAAACCATACAGATTTCTACCCTTTTTAATTTTATCTTTTAGCCTTTCTCAAGGTTAAAAATATATCGCCGCTAAAAATCAGAAATGCCCCTGCCCATCCAGAAGCAGAAAGTACAGGATCCATTGCAATAACAGGGCCTAACACGGCAACCAGCATTCTGCCCTGTTTGAAGTGGGTATTTCTGGTATTGTTGATACAGTGATCAACCATCTGGAACATCTTGATATCATTCCAGACTTTATCATTCCCTCCCATCCCCATTCCGACCATATCACAGGACTGCCAGGACTTGCCAGAAGATATCCTGACGCCCGGGTTGTTGTTGCATCCGGGGCAAAAGGAATTCAGGAGTCCCTGGATACTACACTCAACACATTAAAAATATAAAACAATCGCCTCTTTCAGATGAAAGACTTGCCATGGACTTGTTTGAACAAAGCCAGTTGAATTGAAATCTCAAAGCTGAAAATACGCCACATACCATATGTGGAGTTGTCTAAAATTTATTCGGACTGGGCACTATGAATGCCAGTAAACGCCATACAATTTTGATTCATCCTGACCAAGTATAAACTCAATTGTTTTAAAGTAGTCTCATTTATTTTAAAAATTCACTTTTTTGGATAGATAAATTCACGACTCTAAAAATGAATTATTGTCACACAAGGTGCCTGATATCTGTTATAGTCCAAAAAGCTATATCCTTGCAGCTACCACAGAAACTTCGCAGAATATACCCGGCAGGGCGATGCGTGCTTCCACACATGCACGAGCCGGTGGATGCCCAGGGACAACCCATGCATCCCACACCTCATTAAATTCTGCAAAATATCTTATATCAGACAGGTAAACTGTTGCTGAAAGCATATGTCTCCTGCTGCTGCCGGCATCTTTTAAATGTTTATCCACTCTGGAAAGCATTTCCTCTGCCTGATCTTTTATGGGAGTGCCTGGTTCCCCCACCTGTCCGCACAGGTAAACTGTATTATTGTGAATAACGATTCTACTAGCACGTTCGGTCACTTGTTCTCGAATAATTTCATTCATGGCATCTTTTCCTTTATAGCTGGGTATGATCTGCAAGGGCAGACAAATGAACAGGTTTCAACGGTGGTCTTGGATTTAAAAATCCGAGGTTCGCTGGCTCTATCTTTTTCTTTTGGGCAACAATGGCCTGAATCGCAGACCCGCACATACGCCCCTGGCATGGTCCCATACCGATACCAAGTCGACGTTTAATTTCGTTCATGTCCTCCGCTTCTTCCTGCAATACTTCTTGTATTTCCCCAAAGGGAATCTCTCGGCATCGACAGATCATTGTATCGTTACGGGGCAGTTCGTATAATCCTGAACGCGGAAGTGAAATGGTGTCCACCACTTCCCGGAATCTTTTGGATCGGGCAAGCCTTTTGTGATATGGAAGCATCCTTTGGTGTGCATCTGTCTTTGTCAAATAACCAAGCGCCTGGGCTACAGCCAGACCGGCAATGCGACCCTCATCAATGGCTACAAGGCTGCCGGCCACCCCCGTGCAGTCACCTGCTGCAAACACATCAGGTAAACTGGTGTTCATATTTTCCCTGCGATCAACTATCCATCCGCCCAGTAAAGGATCATAATGATGCTGACACCCTGCCATCTGGGTCAATTCAGTTGAAGGAATAAATCCATATCCAACAGCCACAGTATCTACCTTAAAAACTTGTTCTGTGCCTGGTTTGGGGCGCCAGTTTCTATCCACCTCTGCTATTATAGCTTCTTCTACCTGACCGCTTCCCCTGGCTTCAACAATAATACGGTTACGCAAGAAGGGAATCCTTGCTTTTCCAATCTCCCAAAAATAACGGGCGGCATCAGCTAAAAGCGACCACTGTCCCCATGATGCCCGGGCCAGCTTTCCCCAATTTTCAACCCGGCCAGCCTCAACAATGCCAGCCACCTTGCCTCCAACTTTTAAAATTTGACTGGCCAGGGCTAACTGCAACGGCCCGCTACCAACCAGCAGTATATTTTCACCAGGAAGCACCTGCTGGGTCTTGACCAACCTCTGGGCACCCCCTGCTGTAAAAACACCTGGTAAGGTCCATCCTGGAAAAGGAACAGGACGATCGTAGGCACCCGTTGAAATTATCAATTTTTGAAAACAAAAACTTTGAGAATCTCCATCACGCAAAATCGCAATTTCATTATTTTCAAAAATACCCCAGCTAAGACATGCATCCAGGTACTCCACATTATTTCTAACACTTGCAAATTCCGACAATAACGTCTGACCCCGCTTGTAATCGTGCCCAAGTGCTTTGGGGTCTGTAACATGGAAGCCATCATGGAATTGTCGAAAAATCTGACCTCCAGCCAAGGAATTTTCGTCAAGCATGGTTACTTTGACCCCTGCTTGAACGGCTTCAATGGCAGCTGACATCCCGGCAGGCCCTGCTCCGATAATAAGCAACTCTACCTTTTTCAAAGTTCATCCTCCGTTTGATCTGGGCTGTCCTTGGTTTTAACCTGGCATCCTGGTGTTACCAAGGTCTGGCATGCTCTTGTATTGGGAACGCCGTTTATCTCCATGCGGCATTCAAAACAGAGGCCGATCCCACAATACATTCCCCGGGGTTCATTTTTTTTTTGTGTCCACCTGAAAGTACGCCGCCCGGATGCAATCAATGCTGCGGCAATGGTCTCGCCTTGGTAGGCTACCAACTTTTCACCGTCTACCTGAATCTCTAAACTTTGTCCCCGCTCAATGCCTATTTCAATTCTTCTATTCCCCATTGTCAAAATATCCTTTTCTTATCTGTTTCTTTAAAAAAAGACCAACCAACGGTACCAATGTTTTTAATTCATTATCCTAAATCATTACGCAGTGACGTCTGATTGTCCCGCAAAAAGGATTTCAACTTATTAGCTCCTTTATATTTGATTGCCATGGAATCGTTCCATCCCAAATTCTGTAATGGGAATATCGGTTTGGCCTGTGATAATCAAATCAGAAAAAACTTTCCCGGTAAGTGGTGCTAATGTAATACCGCTATGACCTACTGCGATGTAAAAATCACTTATATCTGCTACCTTCTCAAAGATTGGGAGCCTATCCGGAGTCATGGGCCGTAATGCAGCAGCACACCTTATGGCCTTGGCCTGTTTCAGGATAGGAAAGACTTGGATCACTTCTTTAGCAAACCTGGAAATCATCTCTGTTGTGACCCAGGTGTTTTCACCCACTCTTTCGTTGGCATACCCTATGAGCACTTGTCCGTCAGCAAATTGTTTATAGGATTCTACTGCCCTGGATAAAAATTTTGGAAGTGCTTCGGTAATGATCAGTTGACCCCGTTCCGGAAAAATCGGCACTTCTACCCCAATCATTTTAGCAATCGCTGGCACATGGATGCCTGCTGCATTAACGACTACATGGGTTCCAATATTTCCAAGGCTTGTGACCACAGATTCAATCCGGTTTGAAGAAACACGGATATCAAGAACTTCACACTTAGATTTAATACTGACACCTTTTTCAAGCCCAGCCCGGGCAAGGGCTCGTGTGAGTTTCAAAGCATTAACTCCGCCATCAACCGGGCAATATGCCCCACCAAGCAATTGAGGAGAAAAGTCAGGTTCCAACTCGCGCATTTCATTAATATCCATCATGCGCATGTTAATATCCGCTACTTGATTACGTTCCGTAACTACCTGGTTAAGTCTTTCCCAGTCTTCCGGGTTTTTTGCAATTCCAGGAAAAGAACCGTTCCTTTCGTATTCAATATCAGCACCCAGTTCCTCTATAAAATTCGGATACATATTGGCGCTCATTAGGCTTAAAAGAGTATAGTGCTCAGGTGCTTTACCGGAAATATTAACAAGGCCCATGTTGAGACCGCTTGCACCGGCTGCAACAAACCGCTTTTCAATAACCATGACATCCACTCCAGCCTTTGCCAGGCTGTAAGCGATTGACAATCCCCTAACCCCAGCACCGATGACCAAGACTTCTACATTTTTCATCATTATCAACTCATAAGCGGTTACACCGCTATCCTTTCAAATTTAAATTAAATGTATACCGATTCCACCACACTTTCCCGTCAAGAAAATCCCAATAACCCGAATTCATGATTATTGAATCTTTAAATAATCTTTGGTATATTTTTTAAGTTTCTGATCATCCAGGTTAACCCCAAGGCCACTCTCCATGGGAACAATCACCTTGCCATGGGAAATATTTTTTCTGAAGTCAGTAATATCGTCAGACATTCTAAGCACGGAACCGTATGCATGACCGACCGGTAACAGGTTATTCAGGGTGCACCCGATGTGCAGGGATGCAGCCTGGGTGATCCCGAACTCGAGCATGCTGTTCATTAGGCATTGGTGGCCGAAAAGCCCGGCAGACCCGGCGATCAATTTTGCCTTACTGATACCGCCGTTCTTGGAGACCTTGATGCTCAAGACATCAACTGCACGTTCCCGGATAAGGATTTCAGCATCATTGGTCGTCATCATACTCTCATCGGCAGATATCGGGACAGGTGAACGTTCCCGAATTCGTTTGAGACCATGAATATCACGGCAGGCCACAGGCTGTTCAATCAAGTCCGGCATATACCCCCGGCAGCCCTCGATAAACTCCAGGGTTTCAAATACAGTCCAGGCCTGGTTTGCATCCACTATAAAGAAGATTTCACTACCAAAGCATTTCCTGGCTGAAATCATCCGTTCAATCTCCATTTTAATGGGAAGTGTTCCCATCTTGATCATCACTGTCTGGTGGCCAGATTTCATCAATTCTTCTATAGCAGTCTGGTCCTCTTTGGGTGTGCCGCTGCCAATACCGCTCAGAAGAGGTAATTGTGCATGGTATAGGCCTCCCAGAAGGGAATGGACAGGAATATTGCACGCCTTGCCTTTGATATCAAAAAGCGCCATATTGACCGCGCCTCGTGCGGTCAAGTTTCCTTTGACCTTTTGATCCAGTTCCACCTCAATTCTGGCAATATTTTCAGGATCTTTCCCAAGAAGGAGAGGTACGATGTGATCCCGGGCAATCATCATTACCGATGCTGGCGTCTCTTCGGTAAAGGGGTTCATGGGATCAGCTTCACCCAACCCCACAATGCCTGAATCAGTGTGGACCTTGAACATAACTGCATGGGCATGGGTCAATGTGCCGTATTTTTTTGAAAGCTTGTAGGGCACGACAAATGGAATGGAAATGTGAAACAACTCAACACAATTAATTTTCATATACTTTGTCCTTTATTTGTGATTATCAGCAAATTTTTTTTTATTGAAATATGCAGAGCAGGCGATTTATTATTTTTTTGCAAATTATTTTCCGAATCATTTATAAATATGGCACGCCACAGAGTGTCCCGGCTCTAACTCCGTCATGGAAGGCTCCTGGGTCTTGCAAATATCCGTTACTTTCAGGCACCGGGTCTGAAATCGGCATCCCGGAGGCGGATCAATGGGCCGGGAAACTTCCCCCCGAATATCCGGGATGGGTCTTTTATATGCCGGATCCGGTATGGGGACTGCAGCAATAAGGGCCTTGGCATAGGGATGCAAGGGACGGGTGATTACCTCTCGGGTGCCGCCTATCTCAACAACCTTTCCCAGGTACATGATCATAAGACGTTCAGTGATGTTGGCGAGGATGGAAAGATCATGGGACACATATATACAGGAAAAATTCATACTACGGGAAAGATCCCGGATCAGATCCAGTATTCCGGCACGGATAGAGACATCCAACATGGAAAGCGGTTCATCTGCTATGACCAGCTTCGGCTCAAGCACAAGGGCCTGTGCAATTCCCACCCGCTGTAGTTCCCCGCCGCTCATCTGGTGGGGATACTTTTTAATGTAGTGTTTTGGATTCAGCCCGGCCATGGCAATGGTGGCTATCACCCTTTGGGTCAGTTCTTCTTTTGAGTCACACACCTTGAGTGCTCGCAAAGGTTCCGCCACCAGGTCAAAAACCCTGAAACGGGGATTCAGGGATTCATAAGGGTCTTGGAAGATAATCTGGACATCCTTGCGATAATCTTGAATTTCCTTTCGGGTCATGCCGGCAATATCCTTTCCCTTGTAGTGAATGGTGCCGGCAGTTGGCTCCCTGAGTTTTGCAATGGCAAGACAGGCCGTGGATTTGCCGCAGCCCGACTCTCCAGCCAAGCCAAGTATCTCACCTTGGGACAATGTAAAGGAAATGTCGTCAACCGCCTTGATGATCCCAGGCTTTTTTTTGCCTATCACCCGGGAAAGCAGGGGGGGATTTATGTAAAAATGCTGCTTGAGATTATTTACTTCGAGAATTGCCATGTTTTCTTTTCTCCTGCAAGTTTACGAAATTCCTTCACATGCTCTGTCCGGTGGCATTGGACAAAATGATTGGGTCGGACTTCTATTTTTTCGGGTCTTTCATACCTGCATATGTCTATTGAAAAAGGACACCGGTCATAAAAAAGGCATCCTGGAATCGTTCGGGTCAGGTTCGGGGGTGAGCCGGGAATGGAAATCAACTCCCGATCCAATGCCTTGATGTTGGGAAAGGCATTCTTAAGACCAAGGGTATATGGGTGATAGGGTTCGTTAAAAAGCTCCATTGCATCTGCCGTTTCCATGAGTTTTCCCGCATACATAATTCCGATGCGATCACTCATTTCTGCAATTACAGAGATGTCATGGGTGATAAGAAGGATGGCTGCCGATGTTTTTGTCTTTTCCCTGATCTCTTTGAGATTTCTTAAGATCCGCTCCTGAACAAGGACATCAAGACCTGTAGTGGGTTCATCCATCACTACCAGCTCCGGGCTTAGAACCAGCGACATGGCGAGCATGGCGCGTTGACGCATGCCGCCGCTGAACTCATGGGGATACGCCTTCATCAGGTCCGCCTGGAGTCCAACTGCATCAAACATCTGCACCACTGTTTTTGTCGCCTCTGCTTTGCTAAAGTCCGTGTGGGCGAGAATGGCTTCTATGCACTGATCCCCCACCCGGTAAACCGGATTGAGCGCATTCATGGCACTTTGGGGTACTAGAGAAATTCCCTGCCACAGAATTTTTTCCCTGAAAGATTGATCGGAAACGGTTAGAAGGTCATACTCCTTGAATTGCAGCTTGTCGGCAGTTACTTTAGCGCTTTTGGGGACCAGGCGCATAATGGTCCTGATGAGGGTGGATTTACCACATCCTGATTCTCCGGCCAGGCCAAACACCTGGTTTTCACCTATGGAAAACGAGACCCCGTCTACGGCCTTCACAATCCCTTCTTCGGAAGAATAATGGGTCTTTAGATTTTTTACGTCCAGTATATTATTCATGATATCTTCCTTATCTCTGTTTCAGGCGCGGGTTAGCCACTTCTTCGTAGGCCCGGGAGATAAATACCAAAGCGCTTACCAGGAGAATGATGCAGATAGACGGGGTTGCAAACCACCACCAGGCAGTTCTGATTTTTCCTGAAATCCATAAATTATAAAGCATACCACCCCAAGTGATGTTGTTGGGATCGGAAAACCCTAAGAAACTGGCTCCGGCCTCGGCCAGGATTGACCAGGCAATGTTGAACGCGGTGTAGAGCAATAAAAGGGGAAGGATATTGGGCATGATGTGCCCGTAAATGATCCTGAAATTACTGCACCCCCTGGCCCTG
>JAHJDU010000620.1 GCA_018812385.1 Pseudomonadota bacterium | reverse complement strand
TTTAAAAGAAGCGAAGCCCTTGAAAATGCAGCTAAACTTAAAATCATTGTATTAGATAAAACCGGGACCATTACCATGGGGAAACCCGCAGTTGTGGATATTGTCCCTTTATACCCTGATATCACAAAGGAATTTGTCCTGGCCTATGCAGCCTCCCTTGAAAAGGGTTCGGAACATCCCATTGGCCGGGCCATTGTTTCACATGTCGAAAACATGAGAATGAAACTTATGGAACCTTTAAATTTTAAAGCCCAGTCCGGGTTTGGTGTCGAGGCGGATATCAACGGCCATCAGTTCAAATTTGGGAAACCCAAGTGGTTTTCAAATAAAGGATATGACCTTTCAAATGCAAATAAAATCATTTCCTCTTTTCAAGACAAGGGCAAAACAGTGATGCTGCTTGCAGATGAAAAAAATATTCTTGGACTTATGTCTGTATCAGATACAGTAAAACCGGAATCTGCACGGGCTATCAAAAGTCTGCATGATGAAAAACTTAAGGTTGTAATGCTGACCGGAGACAATATCCAGACAGCCAACGCCATTGCCGCTGAAGTTGATGTTGACCAAGTTGTGGCTGAAGTTGCGCCCGAAGAAAAAGCAGAACAAATTAAAATCCTTCAAAAAGGTAACAAACTGGTCGGCATGGTGGGGGACGGCATCAATGATGCACAAGCTCTCGCCCAGGCAGATATTGGCATGGCCATTGGCACGGGAACGGATGTTGCCATAGAAACAGGGGACGTTATTCTTTCAAGCGGTAGCCTGGAAGGGATTCCCAAGGCCATAAAAATCAGCAGGAAAACCCTGAGAACCATCAGGCAGAATCTTTTTTTGGCCTTTGTCTATAATGCAGTGCTGATTCCGGTAGCAGCAGGCATCCTGGCCCCATTCGACATGTTTCCGGATTTTTTGCGACAATTACATCCCATACTCGCTGCCCTGGCCATGGCTGCAAGCAGTATATCTGTCGTGACCAACAGCTTAAGGCTTTATAATGCAAAGATTATGTAAAATCGTCTGATTTTATGTTTTCAGGCAGAATTCCAAACCCATCTAAACAGGAGAATAAAGATGCATCCAATTTTTTTACAAATCGGCCCATTAACTATCAGGTGGTATGGTCTAATGATAGCCATTGCATGCCTGACCGGGTTGTGGATCGCACAAAAAGAAGCAAAAAGAAACCAGATTGAAGCTCAAAAAATTGAAAACTTTTTTCTTTTTGCTGTTCTTTTTGCCATTGCCGGTGCCCGGTTCTATTATGTCGCGTTTACAGAGCCTGCTTTGTTTTGGAAAAACCCTCTTTCGGTTCTGGCCATTTGGAAGGGAGGGCTGGCCATACACGGTGCGATTTTAGGAGGCCTTTTGGCCTGCATAATTTATACATGGCATCAGAAGATTTCCTTCTGGAAATTTGCCGACACCCTTGCCCCTTCACTTGCTCTTGGTCAGGCGATCGGCAGAATCGGATGTTTTTTTAACGGGGATGCCCACGGTTATCCCACAAATATGCCGTGGGGATTGATTTATTCACCTGAGAGTCCGGCAGGGCAGATGTATCCGGGACAACCTCTGCATCCCACTCAGCTCTATGAAATGGGTTTTAACCTGATCATTTTTGGTGTGTTATGGACGATTAGAAAAAAGATTAAAATAAAAGGCAATCTATTTTTGCTATATACGATTCTGTATTCTGCAGGCCGGATATTTGTAGAACATTTCAGGGCTGATAAGCTTACCTATTTTGGCAATATTTCCGCAGCCCAGTCCATTGGGGTTTTGGGTATACTCACAGCTGTAATTCTGATGATTGTGCTGCGCAAAAAAGCCTGTTCCATCTGAACTTTTAGCTTTAGCAAAAGATATACCCAGTGGGAGGATTTTTAGGCAATTATTCCTATGTCCTCAATGTGCTGTCAGATCCTTTGGGGTATGGGTGGAATATTTTCGGAACCGCCAATGTCCTTTTTAACCCCTTTCATCCTGAAGTCATTCCCTTGATCCAGGGACTTTTGCTTCTCACAGGGCTTTATTTTGGCATCAGCAGGGTAAATCTGTCATTAACAGGACTGATTTTCGACCCGTTAAAAAGAAAGAAAGCCATATTGTTTCCCGCCCTTTTTGCCTTTGCCGTGGTCAATATCTTTTTAAAGCTTTATCTTGGGTAATGCAAAAATGATTCTTCCCCAGTAGATGATATCGCGCTATTTACTCAAAATAATACAGGGATTGGCAAAATGGGTAAATAGAGCTTTGTGATGCCGTACTTGGTTTATATAATGTAATCTGAATCTTAAAAATCACCTGCTTTTATTGTCAGCTTTTTTTCAATATTGCTGTCTTGCTAAGAAATATTTTCGGCCTTTCAACAACGGTGAGGCCGACGTCATTGGCTTTTTTGATAGTATTTTCAAAAGCTTTTTTTGAAACATGAAATGGTGGTTCCACAATAAGAACTTGTCCATTCGGTTTAAGTATTGATTCTATCTCATTAAATAATGATTCCTTATCCCGCACCTCATGGACCATGTAGAATAATAGAACGAAATCAACATTCTCTGAAATGCCTATTTTGTTCTCATCACACTTATGCAGAATGATTCGTTCCTCAAGCTCTGTTTCTTTAATCTTGTTTCTTACTTTCTGAAGCATTCCTTCCTGTAAATCAACAGCGATAACTTGACCGGAGTTACCAACCATTTGAGCTATATCAATAGTGAAAAAGCCAGGCCCGCATCCTAATTCCAAGATTGTCATCCCTTCTTTAATATAATGCTTTAATATTTTTTTAGGATTTTGTACCCATCTTCGAATTCTAATATCAAGAATGCCTGCTCTTTCAACCGGGCATACGCGATTATTTCTATTGTTCATTATATCTTTCTCCTTTCAAAGGAAATATAATTTATTCAGAAAGAATCTGCCGAAATGTTTTTTATTGGACTAAAAACCTCAAATTAACCCTTCAACATTCGTCTTAGTAGGATTCATCCTCATACCACTGCTCAACAAATTACCCAAAGAAACCGCAAAATCATCATATCTCTCAGAACAACAATTACCCCTAACCTTTTCAGCCAAAGCATTATACTGATCATCTCCCAAAATACCTCTCCTTTTCTTCAACATCTCAACTTCCTTAGGCAAACCAATTTCACAATAAGCCCTCAAAACCTCATCCAACTCAAAATAAGTCAAAACATTATCTCTCTTATTCAAAGTATTAAGCAACCTTCTCCCTTTTCCTTTCTCAGCAAATTCTATAACCTTCTCAAACAAAGCTTTGGTCTCCATAAAAAATTATTGTACAAAATATAGTCCGGGTCAACCCTTTTTTTGAAGATTTTTGGCTCGTAATAGGTATTTCCGATAAATGTTAAACGAATCATCAAATTTTCTCCCGGTTTTTAAATATGAATAAACATTTCAATTCGTTTTTTCCGTACGTCATTTTTTGTGCCCTGTTATTTTATGGAAATTATAATTAGTTGACGATCAATAAATTTGTATCAAGGGACATTCCGAATGTTAGAAATGTTTGGGTGGATAATATTTATTCACTGTCTGGATAATTTTTATCCAGTTCTCTGGGCAGTCTGTTTTTTTAAGACTGCCGCAAACAGGCAATCTTCTTTTGTATCAAAAGGATACCATTCCTGGCATGAAACTTGAAATGTTAAAAATCAGGTAAGGATTTGAGAGGGATTGAGGCCATTTAATAATAACCAAGGTGATTCAGGGGGGAACCCAATGGACAAGACAATGAAAATTAAAACAAGTTTATTCACTGTATTATTATCTGCTTTTTCCCTGTTGTCTGCTCATGATTCGGCTTTTGCCGGATGGGGGGATAATAACTATGGATATTTTGGCGGTCATATGATGGGGGGGGCTGGATATATGGGATGGTTTATGATTATTTTCTGGGGTCTGTTACTTATTGCACTGATTTTTCTCATCCGCTGGATTTCACATTTGCCTTTGGGAAAAGAAGCAGGGCAGGGACCTGACAAAAAACCGCTGGACATTTTAAAGGAGCGTCTGGCCAGGGGAGAAATCGAAATTGATGAGTACAGGGAAAAAAAACAATTGCTTTCCTAAAATTTCGACCAAAGAGAATCATGCCATTTTAATTTTAAGGCATCACCCCGTAATCCTTGAGCTTGAGGTGAAGGGTCCGTCTTGATATACCCAGCCGTCTTGCGGCCTCACTTTTATTATTTCCGGTTTTATCCAGCATTTTTAAGATCGCCAGTTTTTCAACCTCGTATAAGGTTTTCTCCCCCAGATTGATCTGGCCTGTGTCTCCAAGAGGCTCAGCTTTCATGGGAGATCCGGTTTCAATCTGAATATCATCTTTGCCAAGAAAATTCCCGGTTGACAGGATCACACCTCTTTCCAGGGTGTTCATCAATTCCCTGACATTTCCGGGCCAGTGATACCCCACCATTTTTTCCATGGCTTCCGGGGTAAACCCTTTAATGGCACGATTGTTTTTTTTGGCATATTCTTTTAAGAAATGCTGGGCCAGAAGCTGGATATCACCGGTCCTTTGCCTTAAGGGCGGCACTATTAAGTTGATCACATTGAGCCGATAATATAGATCCTCCCTAAAATCGCCCCTGGCAATTAAATCAATCAGGTCTTTATTGGTTGCAGCGATAATCCGGGTATCAACTTTAATGACTTTTTCACTGCCAACAGGGGTAACTTCGCGTTCCTGCAAAGTCCGTAAAAGTTTTACCTGCATGGACATGGAGGTTTCACTGATCTCATCTAAAAAAATGCTGCCCTTGTCTGCCTGCTGGAATTTGCCTTCCTTGTTGCGACTGGCTCCTGTGAACGCTCCTTTTTCATGCCCGAATAATTCCGATTCCAAAAGGGTTTCCGTGATGGCTGCACAATTAATTTTGATAAACGGACCCTGGTTTCTCAGGCTGTTATAATGGATGGCGCCTGCGATCAGTTCCTTGCCCGTGCCGGATTCGCCGTTTATCAATACCGTGGCATCAGTTTTAGCTACCTGGGATATGGTCTGAATCAGCTTCTGCATTTTTTCATTTTTGCCAATAATATTATTACAGTCAAAGTTTTTGCCCAGGGTTTCTTTTAAAAGAAAATTTTCCTTTTTCAACTGCGTATGTTCAAGAGATCTTTGAATAGTGATCTTTAATTTATCAAAATCAAACGGCTTGGTCAGATAATCATAGGCCCCATTTTTCAAGGCTTCAACAGCTGTGTCAATGGATGAAAATGCCGTCATTATAATGACTGGTATGGCTGGGTTGATCTTTTTGATTTCCACCTGTGCCACAAGTCCTGATACTTTAATCATTTTTATGTCCATCAGGACAAGATCATAGGGTTTTTCTGCGACCATGTCGATGGCAGTCTGCCCGTCATCTGCTTCTGCCAGGTCATATCCCCATTTATTCAACAAGGTTTTAAGCATATTGCGATGGGTCTTATCATCATCAACTATCAGAATATTGCTTTTTTGTTTATTCATCTTCATTCATTTCCTTGTCAGGTAAAATAATAGTAAAAACAGTTCCTTGGCCAGGTTCGCTTTTCACTTTAAGCTCTCCTTTATGGGCTTTGATAATATTATGGACAATGGCAAGACCAAGCCCTGTTCCGGAAAGCTTAGTGGTAAAATAGGGCTCGAAAATGTCGGGATGCTCTTCTTTTTTTATGC
>JAHJDU010000619.1 GCA_018812385.1 Pseudomonadota bacterium | reverse complement strand
CAAATGTATTAAAAATACTATTTAAGGTACAAGATCAAATTCAGACAGACCTGTCAAGGTTAAGATCCAGGCAATAAACTGGGGAAAGCATTGAATAAAAATACAAAAGAAAATATAAATACCCTAAATGACAGTAAAGAAATTGAAGACAAGACAGTTATAATGGAGACGAAACAAATAAAAAACATTGAAATCAGATGGGCATTACAACTTTCCCAGGAACATAAAGCAATTTCTTGGCAATATGGAGTAGACCTTACAACCCCAACAATTAACATTTCTTCTGGTGAAAAAAGACTTGGTTGGTGGAGTTCTAAAACAAAAACAATTTCGATCTCAAGTCATCTTATCAAGACTGAAGTATGGGATCTTGTATTAGAAGTTCTAAAACACGAAATGGCGCACCAATATGTTTCCGAATTTTATGATAATGCAGACATTCATGGAAAATATTTTAAGCTGGCCTGTAAAAAGTTAGGTGTGCATCCAGCTTTTGTTGCAGGCGGCAAAGATTATCCTGAAAGGTTGCAGAATTTCAAAGGGGAATTACCGGCTGATGCCCAGAAAATGTTAAGGAAAGTCGAAAAACTTATGGCCCTTGGGCAATCCAGTAACGAAGCAGAGGCCCAGGCAGCATCCAGAAAAGCCAATTATTTGCTTAACAAATATAATCTTCAGCGAATTAATACTGGTGATGATAATCCGGATATTAAATATCTTACAATCTGTCATAAGAAAAAGCGCATTGAAAGTATCCAAAGAGCCCTTTTATCTATTTTGAAAAACTATTATTATGTGAATTGTTTGACATCCCATACATACCATGCTCAAGATGATACAGTTTATAAAAGCATTGTCCTGGTTGGAAAAGAAGAGGCTTTAAAGGTCGCAGAATATGCCTATCACTTCCTTATTGATGCCGGTCAAACCCTTTGGCAGAATTTTAAAAAGCAAAACAACGGTAAAAGAGGCGACAAACTTTCTTTTGACATGGGTTTTATTGCCGGAATTGAGCATAATCACAAAATGATGTTTGAACACACAGAGATAAAAATTAATAGTGATATTTCCCTGCCTGTAAAAACGGTAAGGTCATTGATGGAACAAAACCAAAGAGAGAACCAGGTAGAAGTATCCCGACTTTTTCCAAGATTAAGAACTATACGATACGGTAGGCACCAAGCTTCATCAGGCGCTTTTAAAGAAGGTTTTAAAAATGGAAAAAATACTCATATAAATAAAGGCATGACCAGTCGTGGGACAGGAGTTTTCGGTCTTTTGGTGGGTTGATCTTAAAATTTTTCGTTTAAACCTGCTGGGTATTCCCCAGGACAGGATAGCAAAGAGATTGGGTATTCCTCAAAGAACTTTATCTGACCATTTAGCGGAAATGCCAGCATTGGCATTTCCGCTGAATAGCGACTTATCAAAAGGATTTACTATTCCCAAGATTGCGCAAAAGCACGGCTGGCCTGAACCTATGGTGTGGTCACAGGCCCTGAACAAAAAGGATGATCAAACCCGGTTTAAAGAGCTTAACTGGGGGATCAGAACATGGGATTTAATGATATCATAATCTATCGCCCGCAAATCTGATAAAACACACCTCGTTCTTGTCTAATGGTTTCAATTTTCTTTTCGTCTTCCAAGACAGCAAGATATTTATTTATTTCGGGGACCAGATCAACGCCTAAAGACATTCCCAAACGCCTTGAAGGGACTGGTCCAAATAAATACTTATACACTATATCCTTCCTTTTTAATCTATTTAAGATACAAGATCAAATTCAAACAAACCTGTCAAGGTTAAGATTTAGCCCCTGATAAGCAATTTAAAAAAGCGTTGAAAAACAGGTTGCCAAAATGGCACCAATAAGTTATGCTTTCTAAGCTTATTGATAATAAAATATGGAGATTAGAATGAAATCTGAAACTAAAACAGCTCGTGTCTCTGCCCGTGTCTCACCGAGTATCTATGACACATTGGCTGAAGCATCAGAAATCATGGGTGCTACTTTAAACCAATTTCTGGTACAGGCTGCTCTTGAAAAAGCGCATGCTATCATTGAATATGAGAATAAAATCAAATTAAACAAACAATCTACTGAACACCTATTTGAAATAATAGAAAATCCCCCAAAGCTAAATCCCAAATTGGCAAAGGCTATGAAACATTACAAAAAGGATCTGTAATGTTTAAAATTGTTCTGTTGGATAAATTCCACAACAGAAATCAATTTGACTGTAAAAATACAGTATTAAACGGTTTTCTGAAAAAGACTGCCATGCAACATATAACCAAAGGTATGTCTCGCACCTTCGTACTAATCAATGACGTAAGCCCAAAAGAAATTATTGGATTCTATACCTTATCAATTTGTGAAGTTGAATCAGAACACTTACCAGCTACAATTTCGAAAAAATATCCAGGCCATGTCCCTGCTGTAAAATTAGCAAGGCTTGCGGTTTCGAAAACCCACCAGCACATGGGATATGGTAATTACTTGATATCCAGTGCTGTTAATAAAGTCATCCTCATATCTGAAAACGTTGGTGTTATTGGTTTTTTTGTTGACGCTAAAGATGAATATGCAAAAGAATATTATCAACAATACGGATTTATCTCTCTTAATGGGAATCCTCTGACTTTATTTCTCCCGATCCAAACCCTGATTCAATATAAGCTGCCATAACATTTCCGCTGAATAGCGACTTATCAAAAGGATTTACTATTCCCCAGGTTGCGCAAAAGCACTGCTGGCCTGAACCTATGGTGTGGCCACAGGCCCTGATCAAAAAGGATGATCAAACCCGGTTTAAAGAGCTTAACTGGGGGATCAGAACATGGGATTTAATGATATCATAATCTATCGCCCGCAAATCTGATAGAATACACCTCGTTCTTGTCTAATGGTTTCAATTTTCTTTTCGTCTTCCAAGACAGCAAGATATTTATTGATTTCATTGATATGTATTCCCAGAATTTTCATTAAATCTTCAATGGTACAGGGTCGTCTTGAAATAGTTTCCAAAATAGCAGTTTCAGCATCACTTCTATACGATGGGATATTTTTTCTTTGTGCCACAGCCGATATTATTTCCACATTTTTAAAGTTCCATAAACCCACTATTTTCTCCAATTCTTTTCTGCTTGCCGAATGAAGATTGGCAACTACACCTGGCCTATCCAGAGTATTTAATTGAATGGAATCCGGATTTATTTCAGCAATTTTTTGTTCCAGTTCTTTCAACTCAGCTTCCTCAAGATTATATTCCGGCAGGATGAAAATCTCGAGCCAGATTTTCCCATTAAATTCTTTTCTGAAATCAATTAAACCTTGAATATATTTGTCTATATCAAATTCCGGAACCGGTCGATTGATTTTATGGAATACTGCATTGGTGGCAGCATCAAGCGAAGGCAGTACCACATCAGCTTCTTTTATTTCTTCTCTTACTTTAGCATCAAACAACAATGTTCCATTTGTCAAAACAGCTATGGGTATTGCAGGCTTTTTTGTTTTATGAATTTAAGCACATCCCCAATTCGTGAATTTAAAGTCGGTTCGCCTGAACCTGAAAAAGTGATATAGTCAGGATCAGGATTATTCTTAAAATAAAGGGTTAATTCTTCAATTATTTTATCGTATAAAATATATTCTTTACGTTTAAGAGTAAGTTTTGTAGTTTTACCGGCTTCACAATAAACGCAATCAAGAGAACACACTTTTCTGGGGACCAGATCAACGCCTAAAGACATTCCCAAACGCCTTGAAGGGACTGGTCCAAATAAATATTTATACACTATATCCTTCCTTTTTAATTGTACTCATATTGCTTCCCCCTTATATTTCCGGACTTGTCCAACCCTTGGGATAAGATTGTGGTTCGTTCCTCACACAATCCTTATTCGTTAGATGTTTTTTCGTTTTAGTGATAATTCGATAAAAACCGATTATCACTTTATTTGCTTATACATCGAAACGGGATTTCCACAAATAATACAGGATTTTTCCGGGAGTTTAAAAACTGTTGAACCACATCTCTGACACACATGATAATCTTTCGCTTCTTTTAATTTATCGACAATCTTTCCAAAGAAAAACCCAAGGGCTGATTTCATCTTTTTTATCAAATCTCTGTGCTGCATTTCAGATTCCCAAGCATATGTAATATCTTCTAATGCCCTTTCGTTCCCTTCCGTTTTTATCCTTTTAATTAATTTTGGATAATTAGTGTCAATTTCGGAAAGCTCTACATTAAGAGAAAATTTTAGATTTTCTTTTGTATCACTTATTTTAATATCTGGCTCTGGGAAATTTTCCGTCTCAACACCCAGATCATTTAATATGTTTTTAAAATTCCTGGCGTGAACAAACTCAGATTCACTTAAGGCACTGAAAAGGCGGGCAACGCTATAATACTTTTCTTCCAAGGCTTTTTGGGCAAATGCTGCATAAGTTTTGGAAGCCGTAATTTCTGCCCTACATAGCTCTTGAAGGATTGAAATTGTTTCACGATAATTAGTGATGTTATTTTCCGATGAAGCAGCTTGGTTTAACACAAAGGAAAACAAGCAAAAACCGAACAATATGTGGATAATTGTTTTTTTACAGTTCATTTTTCCCTCCTGGTAATCATTACATTTCTCTCTCCTTAATCCAGCAAATTCTCAAAATCTTTAATAGCCTGTTCAGCAATAACCACTTTTCTTTTTGAACTTTACTATTCTGGAGTCATAGTTTTCCATAACGTCTTTATAAGCATCATGAACGAACTTCCTTGCCAATTCTTTTTCTTTCTCTATTGCATCAACTCGATGATCCCAAAAATATCCGCCACCTTTTTGTTTATTGCCATGGTTTTTGCCCCGAACATATTTATTTGGAACTAGCTTATCAAGTTCTTCTTGCGTTTCTGCCTTAAAGCCAAAAAGCTCCATAAAGATGATCTTATAGAACATAAAATCATCTTTCAATTTTCTTTGGGCTCTGTATTTTTCCTGTTCTTCCTCAGTCCATGAAAAATATTCAGATTTTGCAGCTATTATTGCTCGGCGAAGGTTCGCTTCCTGTTCTCTTTTGGATTTTTCTTTATTCACACATATCACTCTTTTTCTGATAGCCCCGCGCCGTTCGCCGCAAATCAGGCGCGCAATTTTTTGACGTCGTCTGAATTTGCTTGGTTATATGATTTTTTCTTCAAATCTATTCAATTCTACGTTCTTACAGGCCCGATGTGGTTTGAAAATGCGACCATTCATTACTATATAGACACCGGGTACAAGAATCTGAACCGCAGTGACGGCGCATCCTATGTTAAAGACCGCGTCGCTATCTCGGAATTGGGCGGGATACATTGAACCAGTCATTACGATTGTTTTACCTAAAATACTCTTAAGTACCTTTGCGGTATCAATCATCGTATCAGTGCCGTGAGTGATAACAACTCTTTCCAATGGAGTAGACTCCACTTTCTTCCTTATCAGCTCACGGTCTTCATCCGTAAAGTCGAGACTGTCTTTTCTAATAATAGATTCAACCTCGTAATCCAGATCAACATTAGCCCGCTCCAAAACTCCGTTCGCTTGTGGATCTCCAACCTGATATTCTGATTTCTGG
Organism: Pseudomonadota bacterium; assembly: GCA_018812385.1. Classification (GTDB taxonomy): domain Bacteria; phylum Desulfobacterota; class Desulfobacteria; order Desulfobacterales; family Desulfobacteraceae; genus Desulfobacula. Next base: position 6,413 of record JAHJDU010000619.1, on the reverse strand, counting down.
TCAAAATAGACCTTGTCGATAGTACCACCCGTTGTGTAAATTTTGATTTTCATATCCTGATTATCCAAAGTATATAATGGCCGAGCTGCGCAAACCACTTATTAACAGTTACTTTTTACCTGATAACTTGGAAAAAATACTATTATCAAATAAAGTTTCCTTGAATTATTTTTAGCTATGGAGTTTAAATCTGTCAAGCGGAAAAAATAAAGCGGAAAAAATAAAAATTTACTTGATGAAGTACGGGAGGATTAAGGAGTTTTGTCCCATCCAGACGATGGTCTTTTGAGATGGCGTAAAACCGTGCGATGTCGATCACCCAGATTCTCTTTTTTCCAGTATCCATATTCATAAATCAAATTCCTTGAAATAGCACTATTTATCCATCAGCAGACACACCTGCTGCATTCAACTCGACATAACCCGTGAAGCCGAATTAGAGGAGCAACTCCGCCAGGCTCAGAAGATTGAGGTTCAAGCCTATCCCGGTAAAAAAGGTAAATATTGAATATTAGATGGGGCACACAGGTGGAGCGCTTATAAAAAAGCCGGTCAAATTGAGATTGACGTTATTATCAAAACCTTTGGCGCTTGATATTAAAATTTTTCATTTAAACCAGCTTGGTATTCCCCAGGACAGGATCGCAAAGAGACTGGGCATTCCCCGAAAGACGTTACGCGACCATTTGGCGGAAATGCCAGGATTGGCATTTCCGCCAAATAGCGACTTATTGAAAGGATTTACTGTCCCGCAGGTTGCGCAAAAGCACGGCTGGCCTGAACCTATGGTATGGTCACAAGCCCTGAACAAAAAGGATGATCAAACCCGATTTAAAGAGCTTAACTGGGGGATCAGAACATGGGATTTATGGAATTTTATTGATTGTGATAACCGGTTCTGTGATGAATGGCCCGGCCGTATTCCTGCACAATTGATAGCACACATCTTATATTTTTTTTCAGAACAAGCTATTTTAATTGTAGATTATTATGAGATTTTAAGAAAAACCGGCTGGACTCTCACCCATATCATCCAGGCACCTTTGTCTTCAGAACGTTTTAACCCCGGGTTGTGGCTGCAATGCAGAAAAAAAAGATTCTTGGAGTTACCAGCCGGTATGTGATGATTTTGAAGTAGTTTTAAAAAAACAATCAAGTTGATATATTGTTGAAATACCTTGAATATCTGTTCCCGGTGCAGAAAATATCTGCCGAGAGTTTTAAGTGAGCCGTGGGGTTAGAAATTGAGAAAAATGATCAATGCAAGTAGTTATGACTTTTGCATTTGGGAAAATTCACATGATTTTAATAATTCTGGACTAATAGACTTATGTTCACCCTTGATAAAGAAATTTTTCAGTCGAAAAACAAAAATACTTTTTCCCACTCCCACATGGACAAGGTTCATTTCTACCAACTTTGAGCATTTCTCTTTTGAATGGAACAACATTTCCTTTATTCTTGATATTTCCAATATCTTTAGATATTTCATTGAACTCTTCTGCTCTGGCTTTTTGTCTTTTGTCTTCCTCTTTTCTTCCTTGATGAATGTCATACAACTCATGGATACTTACATTATGGATAATGCTCAGACATTCTAACGAATTTCCGATATAACTGACATTATTCTCATGACCATATATATTTTGTAGTTTTGCAATCCCTCTTTCATCGCCAATTCCTCTTAAGCAATATGCTAATGTCTCATATGAATCCATCTCATTATTTTCATCATCCCATCCCTTAGAAATCAAATCAAAAGATTCAGAATACGGAAGATATTCAAGAAAGGAAAAGCTCTTCCAACCGCCAATCTCCTTATTTTCAATAGCGTTCAGGATCATTTCATCTGCTGATTCATCCAAGGCGTTCATTGAGTTTATTGCATCACTGTAAATATAATCCATACTATCAGAATTATTAAGGACTTTGATCAAATCGGGAACAAATTCTTTGCTTCCTATCCTTCCCATAATTTTTACAATCCAAATATCCCCCCAACTGTTCAGATCCTCTGACAAAGCATTTTTTAACTCTGGAATAGGTGAAAATCCCACTATTTTTTTGCATATTTTTTCTGGCAATCTGGAACCAGTTTTTTTTATTGCCTGGATTAACTCTTCCACTTGGGCATCTGGGAGTAGAGCTTTTAGGTAGATATCTCGTTCCAAAATGGAAAAATATACAGATATTACTATTGAAACTAAAAGATCCTTTCCTGGATTTTTTAGTTTTTTCCAAACAGAGGGTTGCTTTGAAAGCTCTTTAAATAAAACCATAGCCATTGTATCTTTAACAAAAAGATCTTGGCTGTCCTCAAGCGATGAATTTTCTGGATACCTATGCTGCACTATGTTTTGAACATCAAACATTAAAGTGGTCACAAGATCATAATATTGCCCTTTTTCAATATTTTTTATCAACATATCAAATTGATCTGGTTTAACTGAAATTTGGGAATTCCTTTTAAAAAAGCTTTCTAAAACCTCCTTTGGATTTTCAATAATATTCTTACCGCCTAAATCCATTGTCAGGTCATTAAAATATTCTGTAGCATCCCAAAAATCTGCAAGTGCCTTGATTTGAAAATGTTCAACTGATTTATTTTGTTTTGTGGATTCTAATATTATCTCCAAAATCAGTATCACATTTTCAGGATGATTATGCCTTAGCATTGTTTTTAAAAGAAAAAAAGTTTCTTCCCTATACTATATTTTTGGTATCCATAATAATTTAAGTGTTAGAATAGTTCATACAGGGATAATAATACTTGAGTCTAATCCGTGGAATAATTTTTTATATATTATTAACCACATTCTAAAAAAATGTGTATGATTAAAATTGTCAGGAAATATAGTTGAATTTTAACGTGGAGCTAACCTGCCGGCCTCTATAGTTTCATGCTTGCACAGGCTTTTACGTAAAACCGGATAGTATTTCCGGTCAGGTTCAGCGAATGGTTAGCAGGTCTCTTAATTATCTTCTCGATACGTCTTAAAACGAGGAATCCAGCGAGGTACAGATTCAACGTAATCATCATATGAATCCCCAAACCTTCGCCTAAGGCTCGGCTCTTCTATGAACACCACGATCAGATTTAGTACCAAAAGCCATAGCAATGAATAGACCAACAGTACAGCTGACATAAAGAGTACGGCTTCACCGAATAAAATGAGAAAGAACCCTACATACACCGGATTCCTCATAAATTGATAAAGGCCTCTGGATACTAATTGTACAGTCGGTATGAGAGCACCCAGTGTTCCTTTGCCAGAAAATATTAAATCCCAGTAGCACTTCAAATTTATGGCTGTACCTATGATCATGCAGATCAAACCACCATACCGGACTGGCCCAATATCCATTGGAAACAACTGCAAATTCAGAGAGAGCAATTCTCGCGGAATAAACACTGCAAAAAGCCCATAAGCAATGACTATTTCTAAAAGTGTCCAGATAATATTTCGAAAGGTTTCGATTTTTCCCATTTTGCATGACATGCTAACAATTGATTATACGGACCTGTTTATCTTGTAACTTTGAATGATATCCGACCCGATTAATAAAAAGCCCGGTCAAAGAATCCCATATCAACATTTTTATTGCCTGTAAAGGCATTTCGACAAATAAACTTTGGTAGAAATATAATTTAATCAGGAAGGATATGCAGGAATGTTTTTTATTGTAGTACAGTAGACTTTGCTCAAAACCTGGAAAATTACTTTTTAGAATCTCTTGAAATCAAGTTGATATAAATTGAATTTATAGCACTCTTTCTGACAATATTTTGGTCAACAAGGTTGTTTAATACTATGCTTCAATCAAATCCCTCTCTGTGTGTATGCCGTATTTAGACATAAAAGAATTCATTTTGCAAAGTTTTGATCTGGGGTCAAAAATGGTTTCAAAACTTATTTGACCATCTAAAAATATCTTTTCCTGACCTTGAAAAAGATTCATTAAAGAGGTTGAAGACTAATTTGTTCTTTGTAGAATATTCAACAGGTTGAGACCGGGGGTACTTATACCCCTGCGCTCCAGAAGAGAGCCTTCCAGCCGGTAGAAATATACGATAGCTTTAAGATAGTTAACTACAGCCTGCACTTCATTGATACGGCTTGCGAGAAGATCACGCTGGACCTGAGCCACAAACAAATTAGTGGAGCGGCCCACCCTGAATTTTTCCGTTTCAATCCGCAGTTTTTCTTCCTGAAACTTTCTTGTTGCAGTGCTTGCAAAAATTTGCTCTTTTGTGCGATTAAGTTCAATATAAGCATTGCGGACATCAAGCTCAATTATCTGCTTAAGATTGTCTAATGCCATCTCAGCCTTATCTCGACTAAGAAGTGCTCTTCTTTGTTTCGCTCTGGCATTGCGGTTTAAGACAGGGTATTCAAAGTTGAGTCCCACCATCATGTCATAGCTGTCTTCCTTAATGACATTCACAGACCCTGAAAAAGAGTCGGCATATCCGGTTTTCCCAAGGGTAATAAAAAGATCCATTTTGGGAAGCAGTCCGTTTTTGGTGCGAACGATTTCAATGTCGTTTTTTTGAATATCTATCCTTGCCTGGTTCATCTCCGGCCGCATCCTTAGAGCTACTGCTACATGCGCCCCAACTTCATCATATTTTATTTCCGGCAATGTTGGTGGATGCAAAAGAGTGATGTCTCTTTCCCAGGGATTATCCCCTGAAGGGTTAAGCAACCGGATAAGCCGGAGTCGGTTAGACTCCAAAGTACTTTTAGCATCGATCAGCCCCTGCTGCTGTGCGGCAACTTCGGCCTGTACTGCAGCAAGCTCAGCTTCTGCTGTAGCCCCCACTTTGATCATCTCTTCGGTCTCTGTTATCTGCTGCCTGGCAAGCTTAAGCGATTCCTCTACAATTTCCATCTGCCGCAGTGAAAGTGCATAATCCCAATAGGTGGTTTCAACCTGTGCCAATAATGATTCGCTAAATCCCCGAAGCTCATATTGGGTGATGTCTGTTTCAAGTTGTGATTGACGAAGCCGGGCCAGGTTCACATCTGTTCCATACCCTTGCAGAAGTGACTGTGTTACCGATAGTCCCAAGCGGGTGGAGGAGTATTGTTCACTATATTGGTCCGAGTCTGTGGTTTTTGTGCCGGCCGCAACTTCCACAAATGTACCAGTGGGGAAAAATTTTTTAAGGGAGATGCTTCCGGCAAAGGCATCGTTTGCCGAACTATCAGCATACCTTCCTGACTGGTTCAATGTCTTGCTATCATCTTGCTGGATAGAGACCCCTGCGTTTACAATTGGGTCGAACACAGCCAGTTCCTGATCCTCAAAAGTTTTTTGAATAAAAGGATTAATCCGCTCCACTAACAACGAACGGTTGTTCTCAAGAGCTATAAGAATTGCATCTTCTACAGTGATTTTAAGCGGACCTTTTTCAGGAAGGTTTATGATTTGTTTGGATATGGGCTTGATTTCAACTGCTGCTGGCATATCCTTTTTACTGTACACGTCTGCCAAGATTTGATCCTCTGCGATCCATACGTCTTTAGAAATCACACAGGATATCGGCAAAAGAAAAAGGCTCAAAATAAACAGCCTTACAAATAATTTTCGAAAGCAGGAAATTGCCATCATTTCAGCTCCTCGCCAATAGTATTCCAGGATTTAAGTTCAGCCGGCTCTATAACTGTATAGATCTCAGATTTCATTTTCTTTCGTTCAAAGAGCGCATAGATTGTGGGGATCACAATAAGAGTAATCAGATTCGAGCTGATCAGTCCGCCTATGATAGCTCTGGCCATTGGTGCCTGGGCTTCGCCGCCCTCGCCTATACCGATAGCCAGTGGAGTCATGGCCAAAATAGTGGTTGTAGCGGTCATAAGAATAGGTCTGAGACGTCTTTTACCGGCTTCTATAATGGCTGCTTGAACCGGCATATCTCGTCGCCGCAGCAAGTTGATGTGATCCACAAGCAAGATAGCGTTATTCACCGCAATGCCGCCCAGCATGATACAACCGATATAGGATTGAATATTAAAAGTGGTGTCTGTAAAAAACAGCATCAGGATCACTCCGATAACCGCAAGGGGTACGGAAAACATCACCACAAAGGGATATCTCAGCGACTCATAGAGTGATGCCAGTACCATATATACCAGCACCAGCGCCAGCACAAAGCTCATCAAAAGTTCGCGAAAGGATTTCTGCTGTTCTTCATAATCTCCAGCAAAAATGATGTTGAAACCTCTTGGTACAGGCACGGATTGCAAGCCCTCCCGGATATCTTCCAAAATAGAGCCCATATCCCGGCCGCTGATATTGGCCGTTACATAGACCACTCGTTCCTGGTCTTTGCGCTGGATAAGCACGGGCCCGCGCCTGGGATGAACATCAACTACGTTTCGGAGGACTACCGGCTCTCCATCGGTATT
>JAHJDU010000618.1 GCA_018812385.1 Pseudomonadota bacterium | reverse complement strand
CATTTTTTGTAATCTTTCCCATTGACTGGTTTAATTCTCTTGCTTTTTCCCTTAAGCCGGGGATGCTTTTTTTCTCAGGTTTAAGAAAAACCATAAAGAATCCCCATAAAATTAATACCATTGCCCATCCAATGGGGAACATATAGAAGGCCAGTTCAAAAAAGGAGATATCTCTTCCAATGATGTCCTTGTAAAAACCAATGGCGACGGCTCCCCTCGCAGCCCCGAGCAGCGTGACAATACTTCCTGCGCCGGCAACAAATGCCATGCCGATGAATAATCCTTTTCCAAAATTTGTGGGCTTATCATCATCAGTATACATTTGATATATTGTTACAAGCAGCGGATACATGGTGGCGGCTACAGCCGTATGAGCCATGATGTGGGTCAGGGCAGCCGTTACAACAAAACACCCCAGGTAAATCATACTGGTTTTTTCTCCAACAATCATAAGCATTTTATATGCAAGCCGTTTTGTAAGGCCTGTTTTTGTAAAGACCATTCCGATAACAAGAGATGCAAAGATAAAAAGCACGGAAGGTGTCATAAAATCTTTAAACGCCGAATCTGCGGTGCGTATGAGGAACAGAACCTGTAAAACCCCAATTGTCAGGCTTGTTATGCCAATGGGCACAACTTCAAAAACCCACCAGGTGCCGCCTAGGAGGAATACAGCCAGTGCTCCTTTGGCCTCTTTGCTCAATAAAAAATGTTTTCCTGTGGGATCAATGGCATCAGGCCATGGCGGGGAAAAGTTAACAACAAAAAAAAGTGTAAGGCCAATTAATAGGAATAGTATCCGTTTCCAGTCAACATTAGAGCCGGTTAAGACCGCTGTATTAGTAGTCATGGTAATATCATTCTCCTAAAGTTAATATAAATTTCTCAAGGGTTATATCGACCCTTTATTTTATAAATTTGTTTTAAATAAGACAGGAAATTGGTTTTTGTCAAGACAATCTGGGATAATGGCTATCTTTTCATCCGCCACGTCGCTGGAGAATTTCTTTAATTTTTTCCTCTGTTTGTTTTTCAACGATGAGCATCTTTTCTGCTTTTGCCTTTTTTATCTTTTCTGCAAGGGCTTCAAGGTCTGCCGGTTTTTCAAGGAAATCCGTGGCGCCGATTTTCATGGCTTCAACTGTTTTTTCAACAGTGGCATAACCGGTGAGCAAAATGATCTGCAGCTCGGGTTTTTTATTTTTAATGGCCTTCAATGCTTCCATACCGTCCATACCCGGCATCTGAAAATCCATGACAATGGCATCAAATGACTCTTTTCCTATAATGGAAAGTGCCTGGTCAGCAGATTCAGCAGTGGTCACCACCATACCCCGGGCCGTCATCCGCTCAGACATGACCTCCAGAAATTCTTTTTCATCATCCACAAGCAATACTTTTTCCGACATTCTCTTTCTCCTTATACAATTAATGTGTCAGCCATATCAAATTGGCTTAAATAGTTAAATGAGCTTTGGCCACAAAAGGCCAAAGCCATTATTCTTTTCATTCTTTTTAATGGATATATTCAGATACGCCATTAGGGCGCTATCTTCTTTTGATCCGAACAGATCATCCATTATGTCTTCTTTAACAGTGTTCATTGTAAACCAGATCAAAGGTTCTGATAAATCAGTTCCAAATGAAATTTTCACCTCTTTTTCACCATCTGCCGCACAACAGGCGGTTTCAATGGCTCTCCAGATCATATTTTCCAGATAAAACAGGTTTGTTGAAACCGTCATGGGCGATACAGGGGAACTGACCTCAACGGCAGCCCCATGACCCTCAACAAGCCGGGATGTCAAATCCAGAACAAAAAGTATTGTGTTTTCAAGGTCTGCAATTTTTGTTGACTGATCAACACTGTGGGAAAACCGGTTCATTTTTTTTAATACCAGATCTGCTCGTTGTACCTGTCTTATCACCCTTTGTGAAATATCATTGATGCGCTCAAGGGAAAGGGGATGACCTTTTTGAGCCATCAAGGACAGATCGTTCAGCAGGCCCGCACTTTCATTGATAATGGCCAGGGTGTTTTTGATTTCATGGGTTGCCGAGGCAGAAATCCTGCCGAAAAACCGAATACCTTCCTTTGCCATCATATCTTCATTTTCTGTCATCTTTTGCCTCAATATTCTTTAAGGGCAGGATCACAGTGATGCAGGTACCTTCACCCACCCGACTTTTTACCATTATATCACCGCCAATATCTTTGATAAGCCCGTAAATAATTGACAGACCAAGCCCTGTGCCCCAATGGTCGTTTTTTGATGAATAAAAAGGTTCAAAAATTTTATCGATATCCTCATCGGCAATACCTCTTCCATTATCGGAAACCATTATGGCTATCCGGTCTTTTTTTTCTAATCTTATGGAGATATTCAGCTTCCCGCCATCTTCCATAGCAGTAAAGGCATTTTCAATCAGGTTCAGGAAAATCTGCTGCAGGCTGCCTTTGTCACATTCAAAATTCGGAATTGTATCCTTGTTGTCAATAGATATGGTTATGCTTCGACGATCGGCTTCCTTTTCAAGAAAGGCAAGCACCTGTCTTATGACCTCCCATATATCCACGGGTTCTATACTAGGTTCCATGTGCCGGGCAAAGTCCAGCAGCCGCCGGGTGATGGTGCCACACCGCTTTACAGTATCAAGAATATCGTTTGCAAGAAGAACCAGACGCTTATCCGAAGAAAAATCTTCCCTCAGTGTAAACAGGTCCAAAATCAACCCTGTTTTCTGGTTGATAATGTCCAGGGGATTATTTATTTCATGGGCAACCCCTGAAGCCAGACGGCCGATGGAGGCCAGTTTTTTTTCATGCTCTGCATGGTGCAGGGCTTCGCTTCTTTTACGATCTGCAGAATGAATACGCCCCACAAGATAGGTTGCCGTGCCCATGATGGACAATAAAATCAACACAATACTGACAGCCAGATATCCGATCAGCTTGAACCTGGGTTTGAACCACAGGTCTATAAGCCCTTTTTCACTTTTGGCCAGTACAAAAAATAAAGAGGAATCAGGTATCCTTGCATATCCTGTCATGACAGGCTTTTTGTCTGGTGTAAGATCCTTCTCAATTCCGGCTTTTTCTTTGAAAAGACTGGTGTTAACAGCATTGGGTGTGCCGGGATTGCCGTAGTAAAAGGAGGTGGTCAGCAAAGTACCGGTCTCATTGACTATAAATATATCGTTGTCCTCTCCGGAATTTATACGGGCAATATAATCTATGGCAGTTTTGCCAGGGTCTTTGGAAAAAGAAATGGAAACTATAGCAGCATTCAATAGTTTTGACATGTTGCTTTTCACCTCATCTTCAATGATTCGATGCGTGAGGCTGAACTCCACAAGGGTCATAACAAAAAGAGGCAAAAGAGCCATAAAAGAGGTAAACAGCACAATCAGCTTCCACTTGCGCGCAAAATTAAAACCAGTGTTCATATGGTCGCTGGCAATATTCCGATGGTCCCAGAATGCAGGTTTAAGTTTTTGTAATTGCTTCATGGTTGTGTCTGTCAGTTTTAAAAATACGCCCCGGCATTTTATTTAAAGGCCTTGTTTTTTTTATATGCCTTTTTCAGGCTTTCGCTTAATAAGTCAATATCAACTGGTTTTTGCATGTATGAAAAAGCACCCAGATCCATGCACTTTTTTTTGTCCTGTTCAGATCCATGACCGGTCACTACAATCACCTGGATTTGAGGGTGGGTATGTTTTACCCTTTTTAGAAGTTCCATTCCATCAAGCCCTGGCATTTTCAGATCAATGATCATCACTTCAGGTTCATCACGCTGAACCTGATCCAGGGCAGAGTTTCCGTCGTAGACAACGGCAGTGCCCATATCCCGCATTTGAAGACGTTCTGACAGGGTTTGTACAAATTCTTTTTCATCATCCACCAGAAGGATTTTTAAAGGTACTTCAACATTGCATTTTCCAGACATATTTAGCTGGTGGTACATCTGGCTTCCCATGGCCTCATTTTTCGAGGGCTTAATAGCTGCTGTAAGTATTGCATTCTGCTTTGGCATATGTTACCTAAAATGAGTTTGCAACCAACCGAAATGTTCGGTGGATTTTTGTCAAATTATTGAAATCTGCTATAAAAGTCAATGTCAAACATGAAAAACAAGATACCTGAAAAAGCAAAACTATTGGAAAAACTTCGGAAAAATGGGTTTAATGTCCCGGATTTTATTTATGTTCCGGCACACGAGTTTGACAGGGAAGAGTTTACCCAGCTTGATTCCTTTTTAGACAAACACCGCGAAAGTTATAAGGTAATAGCAAGAAGTGCCCATCCCCTGGAGTCATGGTATAAGGGTGGCACCTTTGATTCCATTGAAACATATGCGGATATTGGCGGAATAAAATATGCGCGCAACCGTATGATTAAAATAGCCGAAACATCGAAACAACTATCCATCCAGCGACAGCAGAAGTTCAACAATGCACCTGAAATTGATATTAATGAAATGGGCATAATTGCCATGCCTTTTGTTAATGGCTCCAGTGTCATGGCAAAAATTATTTTTAATAATTGGGAATTCGGTTATTGCAGAAACCGCACGCATAAGGTCCAAAGCGAACCCTTCATCACCAAGGTACCCCATGACCAAAGGCTGTTGAAACTTTCAGAAGACATACAAAAGGCTTTGGGGTTTAAATGCGAGATTGAATATATTATTTCCGCTGAAGGAGAGATTTATGTGGTGCAGGCCAAGGATATCTCTAATATAGATACTTTGGAAGAAAAAGAGAGTGAGCGTTTCATCAAGCTTGATGGCATCAGGCGCATGCGAAAGCGGAGAAATTACAGGGAAAGGCCGGTTTATGTAATGGACAACAAGGCCTTTTATATCAATATCATCAGCCAGTGCGAGGATTTTGTCCAGGAAGGCAAAGAGCCAAAGCCTGATATCAATGACATCATATCCAGCATAAAGGCGTATGAAAAGGAACTTGAATCTTTTGCTCTGAGGCACCAGCGGTTTGCTGTGATAGGGTTTTCCATACAGGACTCAAGCGAGCTTTACCAGATCGCCACCCATTACCTGGAAGAGTCTCCTGAACTTCAGAAAATCCTGTCAAAAGCCCTGCACAACAATCTTTACAAAATTGATATTTTTCTGGCTGAAGCAGACACATTAATTGCAAAGGACAAATTCAGAATCAACCTGTGCAGCCATGATGCATATGGTATTGACACAGTACGAAATCCCCTCTGGTCAGCCTATTGGAGTGTCGACCGGCATGATGAGGTAATCAAAGAATTTTTACGTCTTGGGTTTAAGACCGGGGATACCATTGGAATTGATATTGATGCTGAAGGCCGGCCCATAATTTATCGGCACTAACCCCTATAAGAATATTCTCTTGACAAAAAATAAGTTCCTTAATAGGAATGGTTGTTATTTGCAGGGCTATGGGAACAAATATATAATGGAAACAATAATTAATATCTACAAAATGGGGAATTTATGGGTCAATTTTTTCTATCAATACTGATAATTCTATTTGGCGGCTTTTTATCCCTTGTTTTAGCACGGCAAGTTAAATTAATGAGATTTGCAGCTGTTTTTTTGTTAAGCACTGGTTGTTTTTTGGGGTTAATGGATGCTGTATTAAAACTCATGCAGCCAGGTATTGCTGGCGCATCCTTTAAATATCTGAACGTTTTTTCACTGGCATTTAGAATTGATGGACTTTCTGCTTTTTTCCTTGTGGCTATTTTTGCTATTTGTTTTATTGCCACCATTTACAGTTTTCATTATATGGAACATTCAAGAAGCGCTGTGAGAACAGCGGTTAACTATTTTTTCTTCAGTATTCTAATTATCTCCATGGCATTGGTGGTAACTGCTTCAAATATGATTGCTTTCATGCTTTCCTGGGAAATCATGTCCCTGTCATCTTTTTTCCTGGTTATTTACAAGCATGACTCAGAAGAAAGTCGAAAGGCAGGTTATCTTTATTTTGTTTTTTCCCATGTTGGCGCCATGTTTATATTCGCAGCATTTGGAATCGTTTATGGCTATACGGGCAGCTTTGGATTTGAGGGAATGGAGTCTCTTTCCGAAACCGCAAAAATTCTGGTATTTATTTTTTCGTTTATTGGATTTGGCTCAAAAGCAGGTGTATTTCCCTTTCATGTCTGGCTGCCCCATGCCCATCCTGCCGCCCCAAGTCACATATCTGCGGTCATGTCCGGAGTCATGATTAAAACCGGTATTTACGGTATGGTAAGGATGTATGCCCTTTTGGATTTTCACACACCTATTTTTGGAAATATTGTTCTTGTTGCAGGAGTGGTTTCAGGTATTTTAGGGGTGGTTTATGCCCTGGGTCAACATGATCTCAAACGCTTGCTGGCCTACCACAGTGTTGAAAATATTGGTATTATTTTAATCGGCTTAGGTATTGGAATGATTGGCGTTTCATCGAAAAATCCTTTTATGGCGGTTCTTGGATTTACAGGAGGATTGCTTCACGTTCTTAACCATTCTATTTTCAAGTCTCTTTTGTTTATGGGGGCAGGGATGGTGCTTCATAAAACAGGCACCCGTTCCATTGATGCTCTGGGTGGATTAATAAAAAAAATGAAAATTACCGGGACAACTTTTATTATTGGCTCTTTGGCCATCTGTGGGCTTCCGCCCTTTAACGGGTTTGTGGGGGAATTTTTTATATATATCGGCGGATTCAAAGGTATTGCCCTTGAAAATTCTGCTTTTGTCGCAAGTATTTTTGCTATTATCAGTCTTGCAGTTATCGGTGGCCTGGCATTGGCCTGTTTTACAAAGGTGGTGGGTGTTGTTTTTCAAGGTGAGCCCAGGACCAAAGCGGCAGAAAATGTAAATGAAAAAGGGCTGACCATGCTGATATCCATGTCGATTCTTGCCGGTGCCTGTATTCTGATCGGTATATTTCCACAGATTATTATCTGGATGCCCATTAAAGCCGTGTCAGCTTTAGGACTGGGATACGACCTTACCATTCTTGAGCCATTTGGGCATATGACAGCAAATATTACGCTTGCAGCAACTATTTTCCTTACCTCTTTATTATTGGTGATCGCGATTCGATGGTTTTTTTACAGGGGAAAAATCATTCGAAGATCCGGGACATGGGGATGCGGCTTTACTCAGCCAACGGTTAAAATGCAGTATACCGGGTCTTCCTATGCATCGTTTATTCTTGATTTTTTCCGACCTGCAGCACCTTTAGAAGAAGATCATCCAAAAATCACAGGACGATTTCCCGATAAAACCTATTACCGAAGCCATGTGAATGATATTGCAGAACTTCACATGAAAAGGGTGGTCGTTAATCCAGTATTGTTTTTATTTGATAAATTGAGATGGATTCAGCATGGTGATATCCATCTTTACATTGGATATATTTTACTGGCAATTGTACTATTGTTGTTTTTTATAATTAATTAAACTTGGGAAGATTTTATGATTGAATCCATTATTCTCTGGCTGCTTGCAATTTTAATG
>JAHJDU010000617.1 GCA_018812385.1 Pseudomonadota bacterium | reverse complement strand
TTCTCAGCTCCTTTTCCCGTTCCCGCCATTATGGCGGTGGGAGTTGCAAGCCCAAGTGAATAGATTTTATCCACTTGGGTGACAAGTCGGATGGATCGATTTTTAAAGTCTTCTATATGGATAAAATTCTAATTGTCCGGAATAATTTTTCCTTTTTCAACAACCTTAAAAAACGCTGTAACAACTTTATCTGACCATTGTTTGTTCCTATTTTTTTCGATCTCTTTAAAGGCGAAATCAGAGGAAAGCGCCGTTCTATATGGCCTTGAACTGGTCATTGCATCAAACGCATCTGCAATGGCGATACACTGAGCAATGATCGGAATTTCATCGCCCTTGAGTCCGTCCGGATACCCTTTTCCGTCAAAGCGCTCATGGTGATGAATAATCCCCGGCAGATATTTTTTCATACTGTTTTCATAATCCAGCATTTTAGCGCCTGCAGCCGGGTGCTTTTTTATATGTTCAAACTCGTCATCCGTCAGTTTGTCTTTTTTTAGCAACACATGATCAGGTACGCCTATTTTACCGATATCATGCAACAGAGCCGAAAGATTCAGGGTTTTGATATCATTCATTGAAAGACCCAATTCCCTGGCAACTGCTGCAGAGTAATCTACCACTCTTTTTGAATGGCCTTCAGTGTATTTATCCCTTGCTTCCAGTGCGTTAATTAGTGAAGTCATAGCCGAGGTGACAGTTGTTTGATGTCTTAAAATTTTTTGAACCCGATATTCACGAAATGACAGAATAATTCCTGAAAACAGAATAAAGATGCAAAAGCCGGCTATAGTATATGCTGTAAGTTCGATTTTTCTTCGGGCCTCTTTTAGTTCAATTTCATGTTTTTTAAGGTGTTTTTCCGACTCTTTTTTTAAATCTTTAAGTAAATCCAGCGCTTGAGAAAAATTATTGTCTTCACAAAGCTGGACAACCTGTTCTGCTAAAGCAATAAAGTCGTATTCATGGACATGGGTTTGAAATTTTCTGTCCGGATGATTAAGGAAATTGTAAAATTCAGAATATGCGCTTTTGAAATGTCCCAATGGTGCCTCAATGGATTGATGTGTCGGGTTAATAGTCTGCAAGGATTTGGTGATATGTTGAGTTGCTTCCATAAAATTACTGGACAATAAAATAACCGGAGTATAATAATTTGAAATTTCATCACTAAATTTAATGATTTTAAAAACCAGGCTTATGATGAGCATACTTGTAACAATGCTTATCAATACAGGCACTACAATAATAGTTTTATTGTTTTTCATGATCAAAGAACCTTTATAGCTCTTATGCGTAAAATTTCGGCACAGTTTATACACTTTCAACTCAAAATGCTACTTTAATATAAAAAAGCGACTTCCTATCTATTCTCCCCGATCAAGGGGTATAGTTCATGAAACGCAATATATTAGTATTACAAGCGACACATTCACCATTAAAACGGCTTCACACCTCTTTTATCAGGGCCCTATAACCCTTTGCTTTCTGCTCTGTAGCTTGTTTTTACGATGAGATTTATATGCAATCAGAAGAATGCTCCTACTATTCTGCAAATTTTAAATAATGGAACTGCAAGGGCTATGACCATTATTCCTTTTGAATATTCTCTTTTTTCATTTCTATATACCAATCTTCTTTGCCATATAGCTTGTCTGAGCATTCAGGACACATGCCGTGACTGAATTCAGCATCAGAGTGTTTCTGGATGTATCCTTCTATCTGGTTCCAGTAGCCTTTGTCATCGCGGATCT
Source organism: Pseudomonadota bacterium (assembly GCA_018812385.1). GTDB lineage: Bacteria > Desulfobacterota > Desulfobacteria > Desulfobacterales > Desulfobacteraceae > Desulfobacula. The sequence goes on along the minus strand of JAHJDU010000617.1, from coordinate 549 downwards.
TTTTGCATTGAGCGCAAATGGGGAGAAAACCGCTCAATGTTTTCACCTTTGCCAGAGCATCTTTAAGTTTCAGTATGGAATCTTCTTTCTCTTGCTCCAATTTCCTGCGGTCGCTTATATCCCGAATAATGCCGGTGTAAATTGTTTCATCTCCTATCTTCCAGGTAGCAAGGGAGAATTCCAATGGAAATTCGAGTCCTTCTTTTGTTAGCCCGTGCAATTCGACTGTTCGCCCGAGCACATGCGCTTCACCTGTTGAACCGAGCCTTTCCACCCCTTTCCTATGGGCCTCCCTGTATCGTTCAGGCATCAAGACAATAAACTGCTGGCCGATTATTTCATTTTCAGTATAACCAAAGATTTTTTGGGCAGCCTTGTTCCAGAAAATAATTTCCCCCATGGTATTAATTGAAGCAATAGCGTCCGTAGCCGACTGGACCACGGAACGGAATTTTACCTCTGAATCCTGTAGTACTTTTCCCGCCTGTTTGGTTCTTCCGTAAAGCAGACCAATCAGGGCGCCCAAAATTACAAACGATAGGCTCCAGG
>JAHJDU010000616.1 GCA_018812385.1 Pseudomonadota bacterium | reverse complement strand
GATGCTTTCGGGCAGGTTTGAACAACCCGTTGTTGCCAAACCAGCTGTCACAAACGCACAAGATTCTGGCTCCCTTAAAGTGATGAGCCAATTGAACCCAGTGGTGTCCGGTTAGGTTTTTGCATACTAAATGGGAGAAAAATAAATTAAAAAAATGTTCATTTTTTACTTGACAAAACAGATAAAATTTTTTTGTCGCCTTGTTATAAATTATAATTATAACAAGGAGTTAAATCAAAAATGCAAACATTCAATATCCCTAAGAAAAAATTTAACCCTCAATCTCATGCTCAATTTCTCAAACCTTTGCAAAAGATTTTTCCTGACACACCTCAGCTTAGATCCAGGGGGTACAGGCCATTGAAAATGACTTTTGAAGATCAACTTCACGCACTGATATTTTTTCATCTTCAAGAGCATGAATCAGCTCGTGATCTTATTCAACACCTTAAAGAGGACGATTTTGCTAAAGAATGTATAGCTCCGGATGGAGGCATCAGTCGTAGCAGTTTCTCCGAAATTATTAATCACCGCGGACTTAAACAGCTTGAATATGTTTTTCAAGCTCTCTGCAGCCAGGCAAAAAATGCTTTACCATCAAATTATTCGGATCTTGGTGAGCTCATTGCCATTGATGGATCCTTAATTGATGCAGTTCTGTCCATGTATTGGGCGGATTACAGAAAAGGCGCTAAAAAAGCAAAAGGACATTTTGGCTTTGACATCAATCACAAGATTCCTATAAAAATTCATCTGACAAATGGGAATGGCGCTGAACGTCCCTTTGTCAGGTCTATTCTTACAAAAGGCCAAACAGGAATCATGGATCGGGGGTATCAATCACATAAGGATTTCGATATTCTTCAGGATGAGAATAAACATTTTGTCTGCCGCATCAAAGCGACAACAACGAGAACTATTATTAAAGAGCAGTCTGTTGATCCTGATAGCTATATTTTTTATGATGCCATGGTTCTTCTTGGAACCCCTGGGGTAAATCAGACCAAGAAACCCGTTCGCCTGGTTGGTTATAAGATTGCCGGTGTCAAATATTTTGTAGCAACTGATCGTTATGATCTTACAGCCGATCAGATTGCAATTATTTATAAACTCAGGTGGGATATTGAAACTTTTTTTAGATGGTGGAAGAAGCATTTAAAGGTGTACCACTTGATTGCTCACAGTAGATATGGCTTGATGGTTCAAATCTTTGCCGGGTTAATAACTTATCTGCTTATGTCCATATACTGCCATGAAAAGTTTAATGAGCCTGTATCAATAAAAAGGATACGTCAGCTTAGAAACACCATCCAGAACGAATTGCGTGCTGATGAAAAAAATGTATGGTCTGAGAATCCATTTTTCAAAGAGCAAAAGCTATATGCAAAAACCTAACCGGACACCACTGAATTGTTTTGAATGTTTTTCCCCTTTACTAAAATAAATGCCCCTGTCTCTGGCTTGGAACCTATCCTATCCCCCGGCCATAGGAGGAAAGAGGACGACAATGTCATTGGGAGACAGTTTTTTGTCTGATTCGCTGTACTGGCCATTGACCAGGATGACCAGTTCAACTGTGTCCGGGATTTTCAGAATGTTCAGAACCTCTTGAGCCTGCATATTGGTGTGCCAGGGCAGAGAAAACTCTTTTCCACCACGGGTGTACTGCCGCAGGGTGGAAAAAAGTTTTATGGTAACATGATCAGGCAATACCCAGCTCCGAAAGTTTTTCAGGGGTTGGTATGCCGTCATTGGACCAGCCTCTGAGGGCATAGTAGTCATCCAGCATATCATCCAGGTGGCAGACCGATCCCTTGGACCCGCCATCTGGCAGGGGAACCTCTGTCATCCTGGGCGGCAGGGAATCGTCTTTTCTGGTAAAACCTGCCTTGACCAGGAACTGACGTTCGGCATTTGAGATCCGCTCGCCGGCCTGGGCCAGTTCTTCTATGGTGTAGTTAGCACCAGTGGCAGCATTGATCAATTCCAGGATACCTGTTGGAAGGATTTCCAGTTCCAGGTTGCTCAGGTTTCTGACGGAATAGAACACACATAGCCCGGCCGAATCAATGACACAGAAAAAATCCTGCCAGAGCTTGACCAGGTTAGCTTTGCCCTTCCATTCCAGGCGGTCAATTACCGTGGGAACCCCTAAAAGCTCAAAATAAGCAGGATCGCCACGCATGTGGGAGCCGCCAATGGGGGAGGTGGCATAGGCAAGACCCATGCCCTGGGAACCCCTGGGATCATAGCCTGGAAATTCCTGTTTCTTGGATACCATGGCAAGCTCGGGACGGTTGTATTTTTCTGCCAGACGATAACTGCCCTGGGCAAGAAGATCTCCGAAACCCTGCCTGAATGCGGTCTGTTTTGTCAGTTCCACAAGCGCATTGGCATCTCCCCATTCAAGGGTACGGCCCACTTCTTTTTCAGTAAGACAGCCAATGTCGTAGAGCTCCATGGCACAGGCAATGGTGGCACCCATGGTTATGGTGTCCATGCCGTATTCATTGCACAGGTAATTGGCCTTGGTCACGGCAGCTAAATTATCCACCATACAATTGGATCCCATGGCATATACGGTTTCATATTCCGGTCCTTCTCCCTGACCCTCAAATCCAGGCTCTTCCACTTTGGTCTTTCGTCCGCAGCCGATGGGGCAGGAAAAGCAGGCTGAATTGCTGACCAGGTATTTTTCCGTCAGGGTCTCACCGTGAATCTTTTCCCAGTTGTCAAAGGTACCCTGCTGCCAGTTCTTGGTGGGCAAAACCCCGTAGTGCTGGGTGGCCATGACGGTCACGGCCGTGCCGTGGAGACGTAACGCAGGGGGATTTATTTTGGCAGCCTTGCGGAAGGCATCTCCCAGTCTTTTATTGATGGCTTTAAACCCGGCTTCATCTGCCAGGGGAATTTTCTGATCCGCATTGACGACAACTGCCTTCAAGTTTTTGGCCCCCATGACTGCACCCACACCGGACCGCCCTGCTGCCCGGTGTTTATCGTTCATGATCGAGGCAAAGAGGACGCCATTTTCTCCGGCCGGACCAATACAGGCCACTTTGGCATTCTCATGGGTTTCAGTCACAAGGGCATCAGTGGTGTCGTGGGTGGTCTTTCCCCAGAGATGACCGGCTTGTTTTAACTGGGCAGTATTATTTTCAATGACAAGGTAGACAGGTTTATCTGCCTTTCCCTTAAAGATCACAGCGTCAAATCCGGTCTGCTTAAAGGCTGCAGGGAATTTTCCCCCTGAGTTTGAGCAGGTAATGGCGTGGGTCAAGGGGGACTTTGTCATAACCATGTACCGGGCACCTGTGGGGGCCTTTGTACCGGTCAAGGGGCCCGTGGCCATGATCAACATATTTTCAGGGGACAAGGGATCGCACAAGGGATCAAGCTCCTGATTCATCAAATAGATACCAAGGCCCCGGCCGCCGATATAGTCCCTGGCAACCTGTGGATCCAACGGCTCTACAATAATTTCTCCTGTACTCAGATTGACCCTGAGAAGTTTTCCTCTCCATCCGTACATAATTTAATTTCCTTTAAATTTTAGCCATCTACAGTATTGTGGACACCCATATAAACTATAATAGCAGAAACTAAAGAGGATAAAAATGAAATAATGTTCAAAAATATTTATGCTTGACAGGAATATAAACCTTATATATGGTCTGGATAACTCTAAAATATTTGAGATATTAAAATCAAATATTTCTATTGTGAATAATTTTTTCTTTGATATGAGAAAAATCATATGAGTTTGCTGAATATTCATTCCCTTCATACTTTTTTTAAAACCTCTTCAGGGATTGTTAAGGCTGTAGATGGAGTCAGCCTTAGTGTTAAAAAAGGGGAAATTCTCGGAATAGTAGGGGAATCAGGGTGTGGAAAGAGTGTCCTTGCCCTGTCAATTCTACGCCTTTTGCCAATGCCTCCCGCGTTTTTTGAACAAGGACAGATCATGTTTAACAAATCTGATTTACTGAAGATCTCTAACGAAGAGATTCGCAGTATCCGGGGAAATAGCATAAGCATGATTTTTCAGGAACCCATGACAGCTTTGAATCCTGTCTATACTGTGGGAAACCAGCTTGCAGAAGTGTATCGGGTGCATAGGAATATGTCGAAAAAACAGGCCCTTGAAAAAGCAGTCGATATGCTTGAAAAAGTAGGTATTCCAGGACCCAGAAATCGCCTCAAAGAGTATCCCTATCAGCTCTCAGGCGGACTGCGCCAGAGGGTTATGATTGCCATGGCCCTTGCCTGTCAGCCCCAGCTTCTCATTGCAGACGAACCAACCACGGCCCTTGATGTAACCATACAGGCGCAGATTCTGGACCTGGTGACTAAATTAAGAAAAGAGCTTGGAACTGCCATTATACTGATCACCCATGATCTTGGCGTTATTGCGGAAATAACGGACAGGGTCATGGTCATGTACACGGGCAGTATCATGGAAAGCGCATCAACATTGGAGTTGTTTGAAAAACCCCTGCACCCCTATACCAGGGGCCTTCTCAAATCAATTCCCGGTACAGGTGCTACAGAAGAAAATGAGCTTTATGAAATAAAGGGCACTGTCCCAAGTCTTTTGAATCTTCCACAGGGTTGCAAATTTAATACCCGATGCCCGATGGCCGTGGATATTTGTACCCAAAAAAGACCTGAACTTCGTGAAATATATCCTGAACACTGTGTTGCATGCTGGAGAGTGGATCATGTCTAATCTTATTGAAGTATACAAACTCAGTAAGCATTTTCCCATATCCGCAGGTTTGTTCAGCCGGAAAAAGAAATATGTATATGCCATGGATGAGATCTCCTTCACTCTGGGGGAAAAAGAAACCTTAGGTCTTGTGGGGGAATCGGGCTGTGGAAAGTCTACTGCCAGTCGCACCATATTAAATCTTATCACTCCCACTTCCGGACAGGTATGGTTTCAGGGTCAGAATTTGTTTGCTCTAAAGCCTTATGAAAAAAGAAAGATGCGCCAGGGGATACAAATTATATTTCAGGATCCTTTTGGTTCTTTAAATCCAAGGCTCACTGTTAAACGAATAGTGGAAGAACCCTTATTAACCCATAAAATCGGGGACAGGGCATCACGCAGACAGGAAGTCGAAAAAATGCTTACAAAAGTCGGGCTGTTGCCGGAACATATGAAAAGATTTCCCCATGAATTTTCAGGTGGACAGCGCCAGAGAATCATGCTTGCACGTGCCCTGATTCTAAAACCAAAGCTGATCATTGCAGATGAACCCGTTTCCGCCCTTGATGTCTCTGTACAGGCACAGATGTTGAATCTGTTAAAGCGGTTGCAAGAGGAAATGGATCTTTCCTATATATTTATCTCCCATGATCTTGGCGTTATCCGCCATGTCAGTCACAAGGTGGCCGTCATGTACCTTGGTGAAATAGTAGAAATTGCACCAGTAGACCCTCTCTATAATGAGCCGCTTCACCCATATACTATTTCTCTTTTATCCTCAGTTCCCGTTCCTGATCCAAAAAGAAAAAACAGGACAAGAAAGATACTTCAAGGTGATGTGCCTTCACCGCGCAATCCACCTGCAGGATGCCGTTTTCATACAAGATGCCCGGATTGCATGGATATATGTACCAGAGAAAAACCAGACAGCAGGCAGTTCAAAAAGAATCACATTGTTGCCTGCCATCTTTACCAGGATGGAGAATTATGGGTTCCGCCCCTGCCCAATCAATAAAACCGGTTCCCTTAGAAAGACTTAAACATCCGGCGCAAACTGTACAGGTCGGATCTAAGTATAACTTATAACAAAGGAGGAGTTTTATGAAAAAACAGTATCTATCTATTTTAATTGGTATTCTACTTTGTCTTATGATTGCATCACCAGGCTTTGCCAGGGATGCTAAGACCCTGATTGTAATTCAGGAGTCAGAGGTAGTGGGACTTGACTTGATGCGATCTTCCCTGCAAAACACCATGAGCGTGTGCTACAATATCCATGACACGCTGTTCCACCCCCAGGAAGATGCATCTGTTAAACCTGCTCTTGCAGAAAAATGGGAGCAGATCAGCGACCTGGCCTGGAGGATTACCCTGCGCAAGGGAATTAAATTCCATAATGGCGAACCTGTGAATGCTCAGGCTGTGAAATTTTCATTTGACAGAATTAAAAGCCCTGAAATCAAGTCTCCACACAAGGGAAAACTTTCAGCCTTTAGTGAAATAGTGGTCATTGATGACTTAACATTTGAAATCAAGACAACAAATTCCTTTGCACCCGGCCTTTATATGCTGGCCATCTATCTGCCCAT
>JAHJDU010000615.1 GCA_018812385.1 Pseudomonadota bacterium | reverse complement strand
TTCTTGGCAATACTGACGTCACTTTTCTTAATTTTACCAGTATTATCCTTGTCATAGGAAATCATCCCCATGAGCGGCAAAGAACCATCCGCTCTTCTGTAAATCAATTCTGCAGCGGTTTGACTGCTGATTGCCCAGAGCAGTTTGTTTTGCACAATCTTAAAAAATTCAACAGTGATTTCATCTTTGGGGTCATAATCTATGCTGGTTGTATAAATATCCTTGATTTTCTGGTAGAAAAACCGTTCAGACAGGCGGATTTCCCGCAGGCGATCCTGCAACTCATTAAAATAATTCATTGCGTTGCCGGATTTAAACCGTTCATCATTCAAGGCAAAACCTTTAACAATGTATTCTTTCAGTCTTTTTGTCGCCCAGATTCGAAACTGGGTGCCTTTGTGTGATTTCACACGGTAGCCGACAGAGATTATCACATCGAGATTGTAGTACTTTACAACCTTTGTTTGTGTTTTTCCCTCAATCGCTCCATGCTGAGTGGTGTGTCGGAAATCCCGACATACCAGTTTTTCGTCCAGTTCTCCTTCTTTAAAAATATTCCTGATGTGCTCGGTGATGGTGGTTCTGCCCTTACCAAACAGTTCTGCCATGTGTGCCTGTGTCAACCAGACGGTTTCCTCTTCGAGGAGAACATCGATTTTGATGATACCGTCGGGGTTTTGGTAGATTAGGATTTGGGATTGTGGTTTTAAAGCATCCATAGGTCTTCTCCATATTGTACTGGATCTTCCATAACGCTATTTCCAATACCACCATGTAATTTGTCATTGCGCCAATTTTTAGGATTATTTTGAATGTATTGACGGATGTTGTTTAATTCCATTTCATTGCGAATAATGTGATCCCAATAATTGCGTTGCCATAATTTCCCATCGGATTGAATCCATTTTTTCGTTTTCACACCGCGTATATATTTAACGGTAACAATGGATTGAAACGCACCAACCACAGAACCCAACGTGTTATTTGCCGTCGTCGTAGGGGCAATCCCTTGTGGTTGCCCTTTTTGATGTGGTTGCACATTTTGATATGGTTGCACATTTTTGTCGATATTTATTGTGGTATCGTCATTTTTGTGGATATCGTTTCGGGTGTCATTTGCGTGCGTATCGTTTCGGGCGACATTTGCGTTTCGGGCGACCACAAGGGTCGCCCCTACGGGGGGAACAATTTCCAATATTGCGTGAAAATGATTTGGCATAATTATATATTCGTCTAATTGTATATTTGCAAAACGATTTGGCAAATATACCCATTCATTGTCTACCATTATTCCTGCATCATTTAACACCATTTGCCCATTAATTATTTCTCCAAACAGGCATGCCCTGTTTTGTGTAACTATGGTGATAAAATATGCTCCTGGTTTAGAATAATCGTATCCTTTTAATCGGATTGATTTCCTGTTGGGGTAACCCTTGTGGCTAACTGTTTTGGGATTGTTTATCATGGTAATTGGCGACACCTCTACTTTTAATTGAAACAAACATCTATGCATCTACCTTTATGGTTTTTTGTTTTTTAGCGGCTGTCTTTTTTGCCATTCAATTCCTCTTCTTTGACCGCCATGGACAGCGGTCGTCTTTGGGTGGTTCTTTTTTTTTCATAGGTTCAACCCCCAAAATCACCGGCTTCACCCGGTGCAATTATATTGCCCAGGAGAAATTTCTGCCAATATTACAGGTCTGGAAATTTTAACAGAATCTATATGAGACTCTTTGGTTGATGAAAACTCTTTGTAAAAATCGTTCACCTCCACTTCTTCAAGATTGATGCTATCAGGATTATTTTGAATATGCTCGATTATTTTTGTGATATTAAACTCAAAAAAACCATTTGGGAAAATTTCATCCCCAGTAGTGACTGAGCACGGGGTAAAATCATGATCTACTTTTAACTTTTTTATCAATTACTTTTTCCTTATATGATTATCAAAAAACAAGCTGATAACGTGTGCCCCTCCCCTGACCTAATCGTTGCAGAAATTCTTTTTCAACAAGGGTTTTCAGGGCATATTGAATCGTTCTCGAAGGAATTCCGGTTGTTTTAATAATATAACCAACATTTAATCGGTTTTCCGGTTTTTCTTTAAAACAATTCAAAACGTTCAAAGCCGTTTCCGAAAGTTTTTGTGAATTTACAAACCGTTTTCGATAAACGGGAATATCATCCAATGCCGAACCGATTATCTTCACAAAAAACCATATCAAAGGCTCAATTTCATACTTCTCTGGATTTTGATGAAATTTGCCCTCCGAACACTTATGTAAGACTGAATAATAAAGCGGTCGATTTTGCTCTATGTGTCGATCAATGGCAATAAATGGGACAAGGCTTTTCCAATGTTCATAACCGTTTTGGAGTAAGGCTAAGATAAAAAGTGCTCGACCAAGTCTACCATTTCCATCAGTAAAAGGATGAATGGCCAAAAATCGAAAAACAAATAAAACAGGGGCTGGAAGAGGATAATTTGATATTCGACATATTGAATTCCTTTTTAGGAAGAATACACAATATTGCGCAATATAACAATAAAAAATATTGCGCGATTTTGCGCGATTATAAGTCGGCTTGAAATTATCTAAAGCGGAAACCCGGGCTCTTTCTAAATTCATTTCCAGGCTTATATTATCGATTATTTTCATAAGGTCTATATAATGTTAAAAAACGTTTCAGCACTTTTATGTAAAATCTGTTCCAGATTTTCACCTGACAATGGGGATTTGTTCAGCCACTTAAGTTCCCGGTCCCAGGCATAGGGAATGTTGGGAAAATCAGATCCATACATGATCCGATCAGCCCTGTAGTGTTCAAGCCCGATTCTGTTGTCCATGGGAAAATAGTCAGTTAATACCATGGCAGTATCCAGCCAGAGGGTATCATATCTTTCAATCAGATCTTTATATTCCTTAATTTCATCAAACCCCAGATGGGGGACGCAGATTTTGAGCTTTGGAAAATTTTTAAGCACGGCTTCAAGCTTGGCAGCTTTGCATATTTCATATGGATCGCAGGCGTATTCTTCACTTTTGGGCTCTCGCCCCACATGCATAACTATGGGTTTGCCTTTTTTTTCACAGATATCATAAATGACATCCATGTCAGGGCTGTTCATGTCAAAACACTGGACATGGGCATGAAGTTTTACCCCTTTTAATCCATTGGCAAACGCATTAATTAAGATCTGATCCGCACCCTGTTCTCCCGGAAACACGGTTGCCATTCCTGTGACCTGTCCCTTAAATTCATTACACTTTTTTGCCATGTATGAATTTAACATCTCTGAGATACCCGGCTTATGGGCATATTGTAATGCCACCACATGGCTGACCCCATGATCCAGAAGATATTTGATGAGACTTGAAGTATCCATCTGGTATCTGATTTTCCAGGCATGTCGATCAAACCAGGACCAGATGGATGAAAATATTTTACCCGGGAAAATATGAACATGGGAATCAATCACCCTTGGCAGGCCATGGGGTATGAAACAGCCCTCTTTGTCGTTACAAAACGGAAGATCAGGATGCAGCATTAATAAAACCTTTTATTTTTTATTTTCATAAGATCAAATGGGAAAAAAGTATCCGAGAACCAATCAGGATCAGGATGAACCCCCCGAAAATTTCCATTCTTTTGCCAAACATTCTACCCAGTTTTGTTCCGATCTTAATGGCCAGAAAAGACATGCCTGCCGTGATCACACCGATCATGATGCTGGGATACCAGATGTTTACATCCAGCATGGCAAGGCTTAAGCCCACTGCCAGGGCATCAATACTCGTGGCCACACTGAGCATGACCATGGTCATTCCCTTTGACGGATCATTTTTTTGTGTTTCAGTGGCTTTGCCCATACCTTCCCGGATCATTCTTGCGCCAACAAAGGCCAGAAGGAAAAAAGCAATCCAGTGATCAAAGGCTTTAAAATGGGATACAAAACTGATGCCCAGAAACCAGCCCAGAACCGGCATTAAAAACTGAAACAGCCCGAAATGAAAAGACAGCCGGAACTTGGCCCGGGCATCCTTTGCAAATCCTGCGGCAGCTGCGGCAAGAGAGACAGCCGAGGCATCCATGGCAAGTCCAATCGCAATGATAATAATTTCAAATGTTGTCAT
>JAHJDU010000614.1 GCA_018812385.1 Pseudomonadota bacterium | reverse complement strand
GATTCTCCAGTCAGATTCACCCCGGGTCTGGGCTGCTGCAACATAATCGCGATTGCGAAGATCCAGGGTGAGTCCCCGCACAATACGCATGATTCCCGGAGAAGAGGCAAAGGTAATGGCAATAACAATATTCAATCCGGACGCACCAATGGTTGCAATAACGATGATATAAAGCACCAGCACTGGAAATGATAAAATAATATCTGAAATACGGGACAGAATGTCATCCACCAGGCCACCGCGGTATCCGGCCTGAAGCCCCATCAAAATACCCACAGTGTAGGCACTCAGGGTTGCGAGGGGTGCAAAGGTCAGTACTGTGCGGGACCCCCAGACAATACGTGACAGGATATCCCGGCCCATGTGGTCAGTACCCAGCCAGAATGTATGGCCGGAAGCTGCAACTACCCCGGGCTTAGCAAAGGGCAGAATATTTGCGTTGGGGTCAAATTGTGCTATCAATGGGGCAAAGATAGCGACAAGCACCCAGAACATAACCAGAAAAGCCCCAATCATTCCAACCCAGCTTTCCCGCAGAAGTCCAAAAGATTTTATGACACGTAAAATTGTTGCACCATAGCTTGCAGAAGGCATTTCTATAGTCGATTGAGTCGTCATACTTTAGCCTCCTTAGCTGAAACGTATGCGCGGGTTAAGAAAGGTATAGCCGATATCAGCTATGGTTTGGGAACTTACCGCCACAACAACGGCCACCATTGCACAGGCTTCTAAAAGTGCAATATCATTATTCAGGGAAGCTTCCAGGAGCAGTGCCCCAAATCCTTTATAGGCAAAGAAAAATTCAACAACAATAACGCCGGACAGAAGCCAGTTGATTTGTAACATAATGACGGTGAAAGGTGCTATTAATGCATTGCGCAACGCATGCCTGATAATAACCTGTCTGTAGGGAAGACCTTTTAATACGGCCGATCTTATGTATTGAGATGTCATAACTTCTGCCATTGATGCCCGGGTCATACGGGCAACATACCCAAAATCGTAAACTACCAATACCATGGCAGGAAGGATCAGTTGTTTGAACTCAAATCCTCCTGACATGGAGCTTGTTCCGGGCAGCCATTTTAAACCAAATACAAAAAGGGCTGAAAAAAACACAGCGCTGGCAAATTCAGGTACAGATGTTGTCAAAATGCCAAAGACGGATATGCTCCGATCCAGAAGGGAACCCTCCTTCATTCCGGATAAGACACCTAATATTAATGACAAAGGGATCAGGATGGCAAAGGTCCAGAAGCCTAAGATTGCTGTATTCCATAACCGCGGTAAAAGTACGTCTTTTACCGGGCCTTTGTAGCGAGTAGAAGTTCCAAGGTTGCCTGTGGCAAAATTGCCCAGCCATTTTACATAACGCACCACAGCCGGCTGGTTGTATCCCTGCTGGTCCCGCCACATTTCTTTTTGTGCATCATCGGCAAAATTGCCCAGAACCCGTGTGGCCGGGTCACCTGTAAGGCCTGTTTCCAGAAGCATGAAAAGAATTATCGATACGGCAATCATGGTAAAAATCATGAAACCGATTCGCTTTAAAAGCAGCAAGATCATTCTGACTCCTTAATCTTAGAACACGGCTTTAGAGTCTGGTAAGGGGAGAAACACCCCCCTTACCAGATATTACTATGCTGTCAATTAAGCCAGAGAAACCTTGTGAAAGCGATAGTATCTGACCGGGTCCATCTCAAAGCCAACCACGTTATCTGAAACTGCGGTGAAAACAGATCGGAAGAAAGGCTGTACCATGACAGCGTCATCCTGGAGGATTTTTTCAACCTTTTCCATCTTGGCTCGACGCGATTCAACATTTAATGTTGCTTCTGCTTCGTTCAGGGCTGCATCAAAGGCAGGATTATTATAGCTGGATTCATTCCAGGGCACGCCTGCACGGTAGGCCAGGCCCAATACCATGACAGCCAGAGGACGGTGGGTCCAGGAGGTGAGGCTGAAGGGCGCCTTTGTCCAGACATCCCAGTATTGTGCCTGGGGCATTACATTCATTTTAATGTTGATCCCGGCTTTGGCACAGTCTTCTTTGAGTACAGCAACGGAATTCTGCTCCCATACACCATCTGCATTTCCCACGTTGCAGGTTATTTCAAGTCCGTCGGGATATCCTGCTTCAGCAAGCAGTTTTTTCGCACCTGCAATGTCCTGTTTAAAAGGCGGCAGTTTAAAATATTCGGGATGGATGCTTGCAACATGATGGTGTTCTGCAACAATACCCAGGCCCTGGTGGGCAATGTCAAGGTTTCTTTGGGCATCACAGCATTTTTGAACTGCTTTACGCACACGGATGTCGTCAAAAGGCTTTTCAGTTACCTTCATACGGATAACACCGGTTTGTGTAGATGGAATTGAGACAACCTTGATTCCCGGAATATTTTTGGCGGCTTCAAGCGTTGTCAAATCAAGGTTGTAGATTAAATCCACCTGTTTTGAAGCAATGGCAGCAAGGTATGCGCCGGCATCTTCACCCAGGTCAATAATACGAATTTCATCAAGAAAGACCTCTCCGCCCCAATAGGATTCTTTGCGCTTTGTCAATACTGCTATTTCGCCAACTTTAAATTTAGAAAGAGTGTATGGTCCAGTGCCTACGGGATTTTTGGAAAGATCTCCACCCTCTTTTTCAAAGTTGCGGTGAACAATACCGGTAGGATAATTGTAAAGGTTTTCAGGAATAGACAGAACCGGTGATTTAAGGTTAAGTCTTACCGTATGATTATCTACTTTTTCCACTGCGTTTTTGATCATGCGCTTGATGGGGTTGCCTTTTGCATCTTTTTCACCAGTCTCTTCGATCATGGCGTTAAAAAGCCCCAGGTTGGATGACCCGGTTTTGGGATCAAGCCACCGGGTAAAGTTAAACACGACATCATCGGCAATAAAGTCATCGCCATTTGACCATTTGACACCTTTGCGAAGGTGAAAAGTCCATATTTTCAGATCATCAGATGCATCCCAGCTCTCTGCCAGGCCAGGCCGGGTGATGTTGTCCGGCCCCGTGGTTACCAGGTATTCGATGATATGTCGGGCAACGATAGATTTCTGGGTCCATGAATATGTGGCTGGATCAGCCATTTCCTGTACCTGCATAGCATATTTTAAAACTCCGCCTTTTTTCTGGCCGGCATGGGCTGTTGAAATCAGATCAGGTAAAATATTTTCGCCCAGTATTGTGCTTGCAAGGCTGTAGGCAGTCGTTGCAGATATGCCTAGTAAGGTTGTTGTGCGTAAAAATTCACGGCGGGAGCATTTTCCTTCCATGAGGCTTTTTTTCATTTCCTCAACACCGGGATGCACTCTTTTAGTTGATAGCTTGTCTTTTTTTTCAGCCATAATTTAATTCCTCCCCAAAAGTATATAGTTGTTACAAATGAAACGCTTACCAAATAATCAAAAAATAAAATTTATAACCACTAAAGTGATTAAAAATTGATTATTTGTTTTCATGCCTTAGAGACAAATCTTACAGGATTCATCGCTTTGATATGATTGCTGCGCCTGTCATGAGTTTATTAGAAATTTCAAGTGAAAGTCAAGAAATAATATAGTAAAATGAATTTTATTCATTTTATAATACAGAATTGATGGACTCGTAAAAAGTCAGATTTCGGCTATTTTTTTGGTGTAACTTATTGAAATCATTGATACCGATTTCCTTGATTTCGACTTTTTACAGGACCATCAGAATTAACACATCAATAATATTATTCTTTTTAAGATAGTGCTTATAAATCAGGTGCGGTATCTGGCGACTATATAGACATGTTTAATTGTTAATTCTTATCAAGAAAAAGTCCTGAATGCAACCAGCGATTCTTAGTTGCACTCTTTTTTAGCAAACGGGTTAATCTTCAGGAGGAGATGTGTTCTCATTTTCCTTGACAGGATTATTTTGTTTTTCCAGTTTGCGTTGCTTTTTTTCTTCTTTTTTCTTTTTCTTTGCCAGTTCTTTCTGGCGCTTTTCAAATGAATAGTTTGGCTTGAACAAGATTAAATCCTCATTAATGGTTTGTGTTTGACGCAAAAAAGACTGCGATTTTAAAAAGACCCCGCACAGGGTGCGGGGCCTTTGCAATTCGCATTTCAGTGTTTACTTCTGGACAACATTTATATAGCCGAGGCATCATTTGATACTTCGACTGCAAGTCTGGGTGTCCAGACAAAATCGGTTATTGGTGAGCTGTCCGGCTTATGCCGGAAGTCAAGGCAAAAAACCCGCTGTGTTGGTTTCTACCCCGCCCCGTTGCAGCTGGTTGCTTTCTTCTGGGCATCTGTCGTGGAAAGCGGTCCCTTTTTTCTTCAACAACTATCTCTTTTGGTTCCCAGGCAAAACCTGGGGTTGCCTGGCGGCGAATCTTTTTGCCCAGGTTCCGCTCAATGAGAGATATAATCTTGCTGTCTTCCTGGCCGGCAAAGATGAATGCCTGCCCGCTCCGTTCTGCCCGGCCCGTACGTCCGGTGCGGTGGGTATAAGCATCGGCCGTATCCGGCACATCATAGTTGATGACATGGGAAATTCCCTTTACATCAATCCCCCGGGCTGCAATATCTGTTGCAACAAGGATTTTGAAGGTGCCATCCTTAAAGCCGTCCAGCGCCTGCTGCCGTTTGACCTGGGAGAGATTGCCCTGAATTGAAGCTGCGCTAAAGCCGGCCTTTTGCAGCACCAGAGCCAGGCTTTTAGCCTTGTGTTTGGTACGGGTGAAGACTAGGGTACTCGTCATTTTCTCTTCCTGGATGATGTTCTTGAGTAAAGAGGTCTTCTGCTCTTTTGCAACCTGAAACAGGACATGGGAGATTGCAAGGATCGGCTGGGTATGGTTAATTTGTATAGTTGCCGGATTTTTTAATATGTTTTCCGCCAAATGGCGGATTTCTGTGGGCATGGTGGCGGAAAAAACCATGGTTTGACGGTTTGTGGGCAGCTGTTTGATGATCCTGCGGATGTCCGGAAGGAATCCCTTGTCAAACATGTGGTCTGCCTCATCAAGAACCAGCACCTCAACAGCGCTCAGGGAAAAGGCCTTGTCATTAAGAAGGTCCAGAAGGCGGCCGGGGCAGGCAACAATAATTTCCACACCATTGCGGATTGCTTTGACCTGGGGATGCTTACCTACGCCGCCATAAATGGAAAGACTGCGCAGGCCTGTTTCTTTTGCCATTTTGCTGATATCAGCATGGATCTGTTCGGCCAACTCCCTGGTGGGTGCTACGATCAAGGCCCGCACTTTTTTGCGGGGACCGTCCAGCAGCCGCTGGAGAAGGGGCAGAACAAAGGCTGCCGTTTTCCCGGTCCCGGTCTGGGCCAGGCCAAGGATGTCCCGACCTTCAAGGATCGGGGGAATAGCTTGTTTCTGGATCGGGGTGGGGATAGTATAGCCGCAGGCAGCAATGCCGGCGTTTACCCTCGGGTCAAACTTAAAATTTTTAAAACTCATTAATACTCCTATATATTTTGTGATGATCTGCCAGGGCGGTTCCCTGGTTTATAGATCTGCGGATTCATTAAGATCCGCTGGTTATTTGTTTATTTGGTTTTATGGGAAATGCTTGGGATGATGATGCTGAGAACGTCCGGGGCAATCAACAGGCCATGGCCCGGGTTAGTCTCTGTCAAGACGTGATAAAGGTTTGTATTATAATTTGTCATTTAGTTTCTCCTGTTTATTGAATCAGCAGAAACTTCAGTGGCAACGAACGATGTTTGGGAAAACAACGAGGTTAACAAGGACAACCTTGAAGGAAAATCTGATTCTACTTAGTGTAATATTAAATTGCATCATACACGATTGTACAGAGATTGCAAGGAAATAAAAAATAAGGTAATATGCAGTTTGACTAAATTCCAATAATCAACGGCTGGAATAGCTTTGTCTGGAACAAGAAGTTTATCCCTGTTGACCTGTTGGATGTCAACAGGCTCAACCGGGGATAATCAGTGGGTGCATACTTATATCAGGATGGAGATTTAGCGTTTGAAAATTAAGAAAAAGGGTGTTGAGGAACACAGTGAAAAGGATTCTTCCTGTTCTGCCCTGGACCGGAAGGGCGTGATCGTCGCTCACCATGGTGTTGCCGTGGATATTTTGTTTGAATCTGGAGAACGGCAGATGGTACAGGTAAAAAAGCGCTTCGGCCATGTCGTAGGTGATGACGTGGTCATGCGAGATAAACTCCTCACACGGTTACCACGCAGAACAGAGCTTCGCCGAAGGGATTCCCGGGGCAGCATAAGAATTGTTGGTGCGAACCTTGATGTTCTCGGTGTGGTGGTCGCACCGTTGCCGCGGCCTCCATTCGGGTATATTGATCAGGCAATCGTTACCGCAAGGGAGGCGGCCCTGATTCCTGTGCTGGTGATCAACAAGTGTGATCTTGAAGGCTCTGAAACCCTCGTTGCTGAGCTTACCGCCACCTATGCCGGAATTATGGATATTTTTGTCATGAGCGCAGTCACGGGAGAGGGACTCGCTGCCTTAGAATTGTTTCTGGGGCAGGAGGTTCGGAGCTTTTTCGTGGGCATCACAGGGGTGGGCAAAAGCTCCCTGCTCAATGCCATTTGCCCGACGTTGGATCTCAGAGTGGGGGAGCTCTATGAAGCGGGCAACAGGGGGTGCAATACCACCACCGTTTCCACTCTTCATGCACTCCCAGGCGGAGGTGAACTAGTGGATACCCCCGGTTTCAACGAGTTTGGACTGGTGGATATTTCTCCAGAGGATCTTGCAGGATATTTCCCCGGGTTTGAACCGGCCATGGCAGGCAGGTGCCGTTTCCGGGATTGCCGCCACCGCAATGAACCGGGATGCGCTGTGGCAAAATTGGTCATGAGCGGAAAGATTGCCAAAGAACGTTACTCCACCTATCTGGAGATCCTCGACCAGCTCGAAGCCGGAGAGGTCAGGTTCAAGAGCCGGAGATAGGAATAAACATCTCAACATCCTCCTGACCCCCATGATTTATTCCATAAATTGTTATTTATCGAGAGGATTTAGATATTTTATTATTTTAGATTCCTATTTTTAAATTTTGTGTTATTCTTGACAAAAATTGGAAAAATACCTTTGGTTCTTACTTGATCAGGCTAAGAAGAATGAGTAAATATGCAAAATATTTCTAAACAAATTCACAGGGCATCCCTGGAGATTTTAAATGATCCAGGTGTCTGCCTCCATGACCCCATTGTTGTAAAAGCACTCAAAAAGCGCGGATTTCAGGTGGAGGGCCAACTGGTCCGGTTTACGGAAGAGCAGGTCATGGCATGCCTTGCCACAGCACCTTCGACCTTTACCCTTATGGGACGTAATCCCCTTCACACCATTTCCATCGGCAACAACAGCCGCTGCATTGCCCCGGCCTATGGCGCTCCTGAAGTGGTCACGGCCGATCATCAGCGTCGTCCGGCCTGTTTTAACGATTATATCCGCATTGCAAAGCTGGTGCAGGCCACTGACCTTTTACACCTCAACGGCGGCATACTAGCGCAACCCGGGGATCTTGAGGCTGACCTGGCAGGCCTGGTCATGATATATACAGCGCTTACTCTTAGCGACAAACCCCTTCTTGGAATACAGGGGACACAAATCCAGGTTCGACGTATTATGGAGCTTGGCTGCATTGCCTTTGGCGGAGAGGCTGAATTTAAAAAATGTCCCAGATTTCTTTTTTTGGTGAACACGTTAAGTCCTCTTCAGATTGATGCCAATGCCTTGGCAACACTTCGTATCTGCGGTGAATATAACCAGGCGGCCATCATCACCCCTGGTCTGATGTTTGGCTCCACCTCCCCCATCACCCCTGCCGGCAGCATGGTTCAGGCCAATGCGGAATTTCTGGCCGGGGCATGTGTTACCCAGACCCTTTCTCCTGGGATGCCTTTGATTTATGGATGCCTGGGACATCCTGCCGATCTGAGAACCGGAGGTATCTCCCTGGGATCACCATCCCGGTTTGCCTTTAGGATAATGGCAACGCAAATGGCTGAAAAATATAATTTGCCCAACCGGGGAATCGGAGCTGTGACCGACGCAGGACAGGTTTCCGCACAGAGCGGATACGAGGCTATGATGACATTGAGCAGTGATTATCAATATCGTACAAGTCTTATTGTTCATGGTGCCGGTATTCTGACCAGTTTTGCACAATTTAGTTTTGAACAATTCATGGTGGATCTGGAAATCATTCGGATGTTGAACAAAAATAATGAACCCCTTGTGGTTGATGAGGCATCCCTGGCCCTGGATATTATCCGACAGGCAGGGCCCGGAGGAGAGTTTCTGACCAGTTCCCATACGCACAAACATTGCCGGACATTATTATTTCAGCCGGAACTGGCCCCACCCAAAACAAATACCCCCCAAGCCTACAAAGATGCTTTTGCCCGTTTGATTGAAAAAGGGCTTCTCAGGCTGGAGGAAAAATATTGCACCCCGGATATACCCAAAAACATTCAACAAAGTATGGACGATTATATGAAGGAATGCGGTATTCCATCGTTTACACTTGAAAAGGTACTCTCGGCCAAACGATAATAAACCACGACCCTTATTTTAAAGGAATTTTAATTATGCATCAAAACAGAGATTTCGGCATCACAAGTATACGAGGCAGAAACGTGCACTGTTCGGGCATGGGCCTTGGCATTATCCTTCTGGATGAAACCTACCCCGGCTTTCCCGGGGATGTGAGAAATCCCAGTGCCTATCCTTACCCTATCCAGTATGAGGTGGCCCAGGGACTGGATATTAAAAAACTGGTTCACGGCAAAGATAAGGATCAATACCTTGATACCATACTAACAGCAGCCTTTAACCTTCAGAAAATGGGATGCAGGGCCATTGCTGCCGAGTGCGGGTATTTTGCCTTTTTCCAGAAAGAGGTAAGAGACCGCCTGGATATTCCAGTGTTCATGTCCAGTCTTCTGCAGGTTCCCTGGGCCCAGTCCATCATCAGGCCGGATCATGTGGTGGGGATACTCATGGCCTCCAAAGAGGCCCTGCTTGAAAAACATCTTTCCAGTGTGAGTGTAAGTCCAGGAACCAACTATGTGGTGGGAGGTGCTAAAGATGACGGGCAATGCCCGGAATTTGACAATCTCTGGACCGAAGGGCTGAGACCGGAAATACCACAGGCTGACTATCATCGGGCTGAAGAGGATTTTCTCAGGGTAGCCACGGCATTTTATGAAAAACATCCCAACATGGGGGCCATGGTGCTGGAGTGTACAGGTTTTCCACCCTTTGCCAGGGCATTGCAAAGAGCCATCAATATTCCGGTTTTCAGTTGGGGAACCCTCATGGATTTTGCCCATACGGTAACGGTGCATCGGGACTATTATGGCCATGTGTAAAGGGCAATAATTTTAACAGAAGGGCAAAGAATTTGTCAAAAGATAGGGGTTGAGCCAAAACCGTGTATCAGAAATTATCGGAAATACCAGGATTTGTAATATCGATAATTTGCTCACCCAGGGCCAGGTGGATACCGGGAGTTACGAACTCACGGCCGGAAAATTCCAGGCAGGTCATGTCAGCCAGCTTAACATGTACATGAATATTGTGGATGACCTGTATGCGCTGTGAAGCAACTTTATCCCAGTTTATCAATCACTGTTGTATAGAATTGGCATGCATCAACAATTTGATTGACTTCACAGTTTTCATTGACCATGTGAGCCAATTTATACTCACCCGGCCCAAAGCCAATAGTAGGTATTCCCATGGCTGTCGTTGTAACTGCATTGGTACTAAAATCCCAATAATCAAATTCAGGATCAGATCCAAAGGCTGCATTAAATGCTTTAAAACAGGCCTTTGAAAGGACATGATCAAGATCAATCTGCCAGGGCAAATGAAACGGGTGATAGATTACATCCATTCCGGTCCAGGATTTACGGTTAAGGATGCCAATCTCCCATGATGCATTTTTCCCTACAATAATGGCATCCATTTCTTTTTT
>JAHJDU010000005.1 GCA_018812385.1 Pseudomonadota bacterium | reverse complement strand
TCTGTTTTCCGACATGTCATTGTTAAAAAAAATACACTTCAAAAGCTTTGTGAGAGATATTAGAGAAATGCTGGGAGATGTTCAAGAAGTCTATGATGCAATAGAGAAAGAAAAAGGATTGGCAAGGAAGTTCGTTCATGATGCTTATAAAGACGTTATGGAAAACTATGACTCCAGAATAGTAAAGTTCAAAAAGAAAAGAAAAGTGGTTATTGCTGAACAGGCTATTAAAGATTTTGAGAATTTGCTGGATTAAGGAGAGAGAAAAGGGGCCCCTAAAGTTGTCTATCTCCCTGAAGACTGTGGAAGTGTTGACGGTTATTACCGGGTTGTTAATATTTTGCAAAACTCTAACCATGATGAGTATGAAGAGTATGTCGAATGGCTTAAAGGACATGCAAAAAATTATTATCCCTATGATCCTGATGAATTCATTTCTGATAAGATTCGTTTCGATAATCCAAAGCAGCGGTGGAAAATTGCATTTTCCCAAAATGGAACATGAAATAATGGACTCTGGATTTGGAATTGGTTGGGGATATTCTGGTAGCCTTATCATTCAACCTGTGTGAACATTGAATATCGATAAAGGATGATGAATGGCCAAAAGAAAATCAAAAATAACAAGTGAAACCGAAATTATTGAATACGCAATAGAAAGTGCAATAAAACCGGGTGACTTCATTGGATATAACGAGGGCTGGTCTTTTGTTTCTAATCTTGAAAAGGTCAAAGAGCAAATCGACGCTGTTGCAAACAAAAAACCTCTTCAAGCCGTTGAGCTAATAGAAACCTTTATTGTTGTCTGTTACGAGAAGGCTGAAGAGATCGACGACTCAAGTGGATCATTTGGCATGTTTGTGGAAGAGTTGTTTTGTTCCTGGGTCAACGTCAGGCAGAAGGCAGACTTTGGCCCCAAAGAGACAATTGCCCGGCTTCTGTCCTGGATGGATGATGACGACTACGGCTTTACATATCAACTGGAACGAAGTGTGTCCAGGGTGCTCTCCCCACAAGGGCTCAATGAGTTTGCTGCTGCCATCCGCTTACGGTTTGATGCGGATGGAAAAAAAGATCATCACCATCAACAATGGGGGGAAACTCTAAAAATCATTTATGCTGTCGGATGTGATCTAAAATCATATATTTTTATCTGCGAGGAAACCGAGTTATTACCAAAAGATTGCGAGATTATTGCAGGCTTGCTTCTATCGCGCCGAAAACCGGCAGAGGCTTTGGAGTGGGTAGAGAAGGGACTTAAAATTCAGAAAGATGAGCGATTGTACCGGGGTTCAAGCTATAATCTGGATACTATGAAGCGTGATATCCTCACCAAACTTGGGCGATCTGAGGAAGCACTGGAGGATGCATGGCAAAATTTCTTAAAACACCCTCATGAATTTTCCCACAAGGAGCTTATAAAGCATATTCCGAAACGACAACGCATAGAATGGCATCCTCGCATTCTTGAAGTTATCAATACTGCTCCATTAAACTCGGCCATCACACTACTGCTAAAATTACAAGAAAAAGAGAGACTTGCACAGCGGTTACGTAAAGCTTCCGGTGGCAGTATAGAGTCACTGAGTCATTACACAATTGAGCCTGTTGCTGAAAAACTTGCCGGGGACTATCCGGATGTGGCAGCCAAACTTTACCAGGCCATGGGATTACGGATAGTAAATGCAGGAAAGAGCAAGTATTATGATGCGGCTATATCCAATTTTGAACAGGCTAAACGATATTATGAAAAAGCAGATCTTGAACCAGTCTGGCTGGAAACGGTTGAAAAAGTGATGAATAACCACGCCAGAAAATATAGTTTTATGCCGGGTTTTAAGCGGGTGGTTGCCGGTAAAGGCCCAAGTACAGAACCGTCCTTTATTGAACGGGCGAAAACGCGATGGAGAAAATAGGATTTCGGACAAAAACTACGATTCCAACCAGGAAAATGCACCGGGCAAGCCGGTGATTTTAGTGGGGTTAGCCAGCCGTAAAAATCGCTGATTTACAAAAAAATTCTGAGGGACGCTGTCCCCATTGTTTAAAATAAAACATTTTTAAAATAAAAACTTGAACCTGTTAAAACATAAGACCTATAATAGGGATGTATTTATGGTCTAAATAAAAAATAAATAGGTGATATCATGGAATCTGTATTAGCAGATTATTCCGCAAGCATTTCAGAACTTAAGAAAAATCCATCTGCTCTTATTGAGCAGTCTGATGGCGAACCAATCGCTATTCTAAATCATAATAGGCCAACGGCCTATTTAATCCCGGCTAAAACTTATGAAGCACTGCTTGAAAAAATTGAAGACTATCAACTGGGGTTGATCATCAAAGAACGTCAAAATGAAAAATCTTCAGCTGTAGAAGTGATATTAGATGAGTTATAAATTAAAATTCCTCCCGGCAGCACTCAAGGAATGGAAAAAACTCGACAATACTATTCAGGCTAAGCTAAAAAAAGAAATTAGAAGAACGCCTTGACGCACCACATGTCATTAGTTGTAAACTCTCTGGTTTTAAAAATCATTATAAAATTAAACTTCGAACAAGCGGTTATCGTCTGGTCTATGCAAGTGATCGACGAAGAAATATATGTGCTGGTAATTGCAATAGGAAAAAGAGAAAAAAATATAGTCTATAGAAAAGCCCGCAAAAGGTAAATATCATGTTTTCTATCATAATAAAACTGACAATTCCTTTGATGTGACCCAAAGACTGTCTTCCCTTGAAGCTATGGAACATTACCGTGAAAAAGGACAGATCCTCACGGGAATCCTTCACATCAACGAAACGCTCAAGGACACCCATGATATCCTCGAGACCACAGACAAACCCCTGAACGCTCTGACGGAAAAGGATCTGTGTCCGATTTAAGTAATCGTTCTCCCCAAGAAGCGGCACAGATGGTTGGTGCAGCATGGAAGGGGGAAGCCGGCAGAGCGGTCATCGGAATTGATGACAGGGCGCATTTCCATTTGGATTTGGCAGGCGTTTTCGCTTTGACCAATATCCTTGTATATAGACTTTGCAAAGATCAAAATTAAAAGTATTGCCGAACAACGCTATGCATCAGATGGGCAGGGGCGTAGCGATTGAGGCAATACTGAGTTTTAAGTTTAATTGCCATTTACAAAGGCCCGTTCACCATGCCCACTGGTGATGGCCACGTTAGAGCATCAATTAAGAAAGGAGACTAATATGTCTGTTAATGTTGTATCATTAACTGAAAAGATCGGAAAATTGAAAGAGCAAAATGAATACAGGATTATTGCTCAGATGAATAATTACCAATTCAAATTAATCAGAATGGATAGGGAATTTATTTGGCATTCGCATGCAGATACGGATGAGACCTTTTTTGTCATTGATGGCGAGTTGGAAATAGCATTGAGAGACAAAATACTAAAACTGAAGGCAAATGAAATGGTAGTGATTCCAAAGGGAATTGAGCACAAGCCAAAATCAATTGGAGAGTGCAAAATAATGCTAATCGAGCCAGGTGGCACATTAAATACGGGCAACGCCGGAGGTCAATTAACGGATACAAGAGAAGAGTGGCTTTAAGATTAAAATTGATCAAGAAAAGATTCTCTAACAAATGCTTGGACCGGCCCGCTTAGGCGCCTCGATAAGCGAAAGTACTTCGTTCCCTGGAAGGCGTAATGGCGCAGGTCAAATAAGAATACAATTGGTGTAAAAGGATGTCATGTCTCAACAGACAATGCAAATTCCTGTTTCTTCAATTCTCCTTGATGAAGATATTTATCCAAGAAAGGGTATTGATCACAGGCGTGTGGGTATGTTTGCCGAAAACATCAGGGACGGCTTTAGGTTTGACCCCATTGAAGTAGAGTTGCTTCCTGACAAGGA
>JAHJDU010000613.1 GCA_018812385.1 Pseudomonadota bacterium | reverse complement strand
TTATGGATATTGATTTCTTTAAAAACTATAATGATACCTGGGGACACCTTGAAGGGGATAAGGTACTCATGGGAATTGGGGAAACCGTTAATTCCTGTATGAGATCCATGGACACTGCCTATCGATATGGTGGAGAAGAGTTTACCATTCTTTTGCCGGAAACAAGGCTTCAAAAAGCCTGTTTGGTAGGGGATAGGATAAAAGACAGCATCCGATCCCAGATATTTGAGCCTGAACCAGGGACAAAAACATCCGTTACCGTCAGTCTCGGCGCCACGGAACTTGTGAAAGGCGAAGATTTCAGGTCATTTATCGACCGGGCCGATAAGGCCATGTATAAATCAAAGGATACCGGCCGGAACAAATTAACCTATATTATTTCCTAGACCTATATTATTTCCTATAATTGATCTGCATGCTCAAATCTATAGATCTTGCCTGGTGGATGAGCGCGCCACAGGAAATCACATCCACACCCGTGGCAGCAATTTTATTCAAAGTTTCCAAAGAGACATTCCCGGAGGCCTCCACAAAGGCTCTGCCGTCAATATAATTTACTGCCGCCGACATCTGATCATAATCCATATTATCCAGCATGATCACTTCAGCACCCGCATCAACTGCCTCTTTAACTTCATCAAGAGTTGAAACTTCAACCTCTATTTTCATCAAATGTGATACCCTTTTTTTAACCAGATTTACAGCCTTTTTAATGGAACCTGCAACGGCAATATGGTTATCCTTAATCAAAACACCATCGTATAATGACATCCGATGATTATAAGCGCCACCTGCCCTGACTGCTTCTTTTTCAAGACTGCGCAGACCGGGCGTGGTTTTCCTCGTATCTGTCAGACGGACCTTTGAGACCTTAAGTTCATCCACATAGGACCGGGTCAATGTGGCTATTCCTGAAAGGCGCTGTAAAAAGTTCAAGGCTACACGCTCCCCTTTTAAAAGGGATAAAAGATCTCCTTGAACCTCAAAAACTATCTCACCTTTTTTGACGGGGTCACCATCTGAAAAAGAAGAGCTTGTGTCACAATCAGGATCCAGCAATTTAAATACCATTTTTGCCACATTGATCCCGGCAAGGACAAAAGACTCTTTGGCAATGATCACGCCTTTGCCAGAGCGAGGTTCAGGCAAAATACATTCTGTTGTGATATCCCCCAGCCCTGAATCTTCAAAAAGGGCTAACTTGATTATATTTTCTATTGTGTTCATGGCCCATCACTTCATTTTTTGAATTCTTTCAAGATTTTCCTTGAGCATATTATTCTTTTCCTCAAGATTCGTGTACTGGTCTTTCACTTTTAGGATCACTTCTTCCGGAGCCTTTTCAAGGAAACTTTCATTATGAAGTCTTTTTTGAACAGCTAAAAGCTCTTTGGTATTTTTTTCAAGTTCTTTTTCAAGTCTCTTAATCTCCTTATCAAAGTCGACAACCCCCTCAAGTAAGACAAAACATGTGGTATTCTCAATGATGGATGAGGCACAGGATGAAGGCACATGATCTGCTTCACAAAAATAAAAACTTTCAAGGGTAGCAAGGTTTGCAATAATGGATTTATTTTCAGCAATAATAATTTTTTCCTTTCCATCTGCTGTATGCGCCAACACTTTAATTTTCATGGATGGCTGGATTTTCATCTCGCTTCTGATATTCCGGATACCGGAAATCAGACCAAAGATAAAGTCCATATCTTTTTCAATGGCTTTATTCCTGTTGGCTTCATACTCTTTTTCCTCATAGGGAAAACAAGCAGCCATAACAGACCCGGAAGTTGTCGGCATAATGCTGTAGATCTCTTCCGTAACAAAGGGCATAAATGGATGAAGCATAATGAGAATATCTTCAAGGACTTTTGAAAGAACACTTCTGGCAGTGTCTCTTCTTTGAACCCCCTCTTTTTCATATAAGGCTGGTTTAGCGGTTTCCAGAAACCAGTCGCAGAACTCATGCCATACAAACTGGTATATTGCTGATGCAGCTTCATTAAACTTATAATTTTCAATCCCCTGTTTTACAGCAAGGGACGTATGGGCACAGCGCGAAAGAATCCATTTTTCAGCCAAAGAAAGTTTTTTAGAATCAATCTGGGTGTCTTTTGAGGGAATATGCATAAAGGCAAATCGTGATGCATTCCATAGTTTATTAACAAAATGCCGGTATCCTTCCACCCGTGATTCCGACATCTTAACATCACGGCCCTGGGCTGCAAAGACTGCTAAAGTAAACCTGAAAGCATCTGCACCATATTCATCAATCACTTTTAAGGGATCAATGACATTGCCTGTTGATTTGCTCATCTTTTTCCCATGCTCGTCCCTGACAAGGGCATGGATATAAACATCATCAAAAGGCACCTCATCCATAAAATGGGTACCCATCATCATCATCCTGGCCACCCAGAAAAAAAGGATATCAAAACCCGTCACCAGCACATTGGTGGGATAAAATGTCTTTAAAAGATCTGTATTTTCCGGCCATCCCATGGTTGAAAACGGCCATAAGGCGCTTGAAAACCAGGTATCCAGCACATCTGTCTCCTGGACAATTTGTTTTGATCCACAGATCGGGCATTGGGTGGGGTCGGTCTCCTCAACAATCACTTCCTTACAGTCCTGGCATTTCCAAACCGGAATTCTGTGTCCCCACCAGATCTGTCTTGAAATACACCAGTCCCGTATATTATCCATCCATTCAAAATAGGTTTTTGACCAAGTTTCAGGAATAATCTTTGTTCTTCCATTACGAACAGCATCAGATGCTTTTTTTGCAAGGGGAGCTACCTTGACAAACCATTGTTTTGAGATGCAGGGTTCAACAACAGTCCTGCACCTATAACAATTACCCACACTGTGTTTTATCGGTTCTTTTTTAACCAGCAATCCCTGTTCTGTAAGCTCTTTAACAGCCCTTTGTCTGCACACAAACCGGTCCAGGCCTATAAACTCGCCCGCGCCTTCAAGCATGAGCCCATCATCATCAATCACTTTTAATTTTTCAAGCCCGTGTTTTTCTCCCAAATGAAAATCATTGGGATCATGGGCCGGGGTCACCTTTAATGCACCCGTTCCAAACTGGATATCCACATAAGCATCTTTAATAATCGGAATGACCCTGTCTGTTAAAGGAAGCCTTACCTCTTTTTCCTCAAGGTCCTTAAACCTTTCATCTGTCGGGTTTACGGCAACAGCCATATCACCAAACATGGTTTCAGGCCGTGTGGTTGCAACGGTAAGCCCCTGCTTTTTATTCACAAAGGGATATCTGATATAATATAAATAACCGTCTTCTTCTTCATATTCAACTTCAAGATCAGCAAGGGCTGTTTTGCATC
>JAHJDU010000612.1 GCA_018812385.1 Pseudomonadota bacterium | reverse complement strand
ATCAATGGCATCCAGGTCTTCCACAAAAAAGACGGCATGGGGATTACCGATATTCATCCCCACAGGATCCTTTAGAGGGCCCATCCCGATATTGAGATGCAAGGTGTCCATTTTTTCTGATAAAGGAATGTCCTGCCAGCGGGTCTTGATTTTTCCCATTTCCACACTCACCTGTTTTTCTCCGGCAAGAGAACAGGTCAGCACACCGCCAAGGGTCTCGATGCGAATTTGTTTTTGATTACATTCCTTTAACAGCAACCACCCGATGCACCGGGTTGCATTGCCGCAGGCTTCCACTTCCCGTCCGTCCGGGTTAATAATTCGGATAAAAGCATAGTTCGCAGGGTTTCTGGGTGGTTCCACAATCAGCAATTCATCAGCACCGACACCCTCGTGGCGGTCGCATATATGGACAATCTCTTCTGTTGATGGGAGATAGAGTTGTTCCCGGCCATCCACAATGACAAAATCATTGCGCAACCCATGCATTTTTACAAAAGGCCTGCCCGATTGTATCAAGGCATTATTTGAGTTTGAAAACCAAGGAATTTGCATATGAATAATCTCTTATAATCTCTTAAATAATTTTTTAATTTTCCCTGTGAAGATGGCAGGCACACAAATGTCCGCTACCCAGGTCGATCAGGGGAGGTTCATGGATTTTACACTTTTTCATTACTTGGGGACAGCGAGTCCGGAACCTGCATCCCGATGGCGGATTAATAGGGCTTGGGATTTCACCTTCAAGGAAAATGGTCTCTCTCTGCAGGCTTGCCGAAACCTGGGGAACTGCTGAAATCAAGGCTTTTGTATAGGGATGGGCCATCTCATTGAATATATCTTTTGTTAGTCCCATTTCCACAATTTTTCCAAGGTACATGACCGCCATGTCATCAGACATGTATTTTACCTGGTTCAGATTGTGGGAGACCCATAAATAGGTAATATCCAGTTTGTCCTGCAGATCCTGCATCAGATTCAATATGGTTGCCGCAGTCGAAATATCAAGCCCTGAAGTGGGTTCGTCTGCCATAATAAATACCGGGTTCAAGGCAATGGCCCTTGCCACACCTATGCGACGGGCCTGTCCACCGGAAAATTCATTGGGAAACTTTGCAGCAGAGTCCAGGTCAAGATTCACTGCCTGCAAAAGTCTGGCAACCTCCTGAAAAAGATTCTGTTTATCCATCTTGCCCTTTTCTCTCATCAATAGAGGCTCGGCAATGATCTTGCCCACTGTCATGCGCGGGTTCATGCACCCGTACTGATCCTGAAAAATAAGCTGTGCTTTTTGACGAAACTCCATAAGGGTTTTCGGATCCATCTTTAAAACATCCCGGCCCTGGAACAGGATCTCACCGGATTGGGGTTTCACCAGCCGGAAAATTGTTTGTCCCAAAGTGGATTTTCCACAACCGCTTTCCCCGACCAGGCCGAAAGTTCTCCCTTTTTTAATCGTCAGGCTGACGTCATCAACTGCATGGACTGTTTTCAAACCCTCACCGAATAACCGGGATAAAAATCCTTTATTCTGATAAAAATAAGTTTTCAGGTTATGTATTTCAATTAAATCAATTGCCATCGTTTCCTCCCCCTTTTTTTGTCTAAAAAACACGCTGACCAGTGGCCATCTGTAACCTCTTCCAATGGAGGCACTTCTCTTGTACAGATATTTTCGACAAACTGGCAACGGGGATGGAAAGAGCATCCCT
Organism: Pseudomonadota bacterium; assembly: GCA_018812385.1. GTDB lineage: Bacteria > Desulfobacterota > Desulfobacteria > Desulfobacterales > Desulfobacteraceae > Desulfobacula. The sequence goes on along the minus strand of JAHJDU010000612.1, from coordinate 19,102 downwards.
CTGGCAATTGGTCCAGCGGCGGGACAAATCCGGGAATTGAAAGCAGACGTTTACCCCTGGCATGGCGACTGGGCAATGATTCCAAAAGCGCTGCAGAATAAGGATGAGAGGGAGAATCAAATACATCAGCCGTGGTCCCCATTTCAAAAATCCGTCCCGCATACATGATCATGATTCGATCTGCCAGCTCGGCAAGCACGCCAAGATTGTGACTGATATATAGGACAGATGTTCCATATTCAGCAGCAAGGTCGGAGATCAACCGATTTATCTGGGCTTCGATGGTGACATCAAGGGCTGTAGTTGCCTCATCTGCCAGGAGCAGTGAGGTTCCGGATGACAAGGCCATTCCAATCATTACACGCTGTTTCATCCCCCCTGAAAATTCAAAGGGATAATTGGATAAACGAGCAGCAGGATCTGCAATCCCTGTACTCGTGAGACGTTCTATAGCCTGATCGCGAAAATAACGATGGGGTCTTTTTCTTTTATTTTTATATTTTTCCTGGACCCGGAGTATATCCGTCATCTGTTTTTCAATGGTAAATACTGGATTCAAAGCCTGTTGAGGGTTTTGAAAGATCATGCTGATCTTCTGACCCCGTATTTTTCGGTTCATCTCATTTTCGGAAAATTTTAACAGGTCTTGACCCTCAAACAGGATTTCTCCGCGCGTGATTTCAGCAATTTTAGGCAGAAGCTTGATAATTGCGAGACCCAGTGTGGATTTCCCACAACCGCTTTCCCCGGCCACACCCATTATTTCACCTTTCTCAAGCTGAAAGCTGACCCTGTCCAGAGCCCTCATTTTTCGTTTTCCAAGACGATAATCTAAAGTCAAATTATTTACTTCGAGCAGGGGGGCATCTTTTTTCATCTTTCACGCTCCTTTGGATCCAGTGCCACTCTCAATCCTTCGCTGAAAAGAGAAAAGGCAATCATTGCAAACGCTATGGCCAGGGCAGGCCAAAGAATCATCCAGGGTGATACCTGGATATATTTATACCCGTTTCGCAGCATGATGCCCCATGAAGCTGTCGGCGGCCTGACGCCCAGCCCCAGGAAAGAAAGCCCTGACTCCCATATGATCATGGTGGCCATGTCCATACCGAGACACACAATTACCGGGGCCATGATATTGGGAGTAATATGTCTTAAAATAATAATTAACGGTTTTTGCCCCATGGCTTCAGCCGCCTTGATATAATCTGCCTCCTTAACGGAAAGCGTCTGGGCGCGGGCGACTCGTCCGTAAAAGGGAAACGCTGTAAATGCCAGAGCCATAACCACGTTTACTAAAGAGGGGCCAAGTACCGCGACGATGGCAAGGGCAAGGATAATCTGTGGGAAAGAACGGACAATATCAAACAGCCAGATAAGAAAATAGTCAATTTTTCCCCCCTCATTATATCCCGCTATTACACCCAAAAAGACGCCTATGATGGATGAAAGGCTTACTGCGCCGAATGCGACAAGCACGGCTATGCGGCATCCGTAAATGATACGGGAGAGAATATCTCTTCCCAGATAATCGGTACCTAGCAGGTGGGTCAAACCGGGTCCGGCAAATCTGTGAACAATATCCTGTGCATCGGGATCATAGGGAGAGATCCACTGAGCACAAAATGCGCATAAAAGCATGATGGAAATAAAAACAGTTCCAAGCAGACCGCCTTTCACTTTTACAACGGCCTTAAAAGCCATGGAAAGTGTTTCACTCCATCGAGGTGTCAGACTCATCTGACCCGGTATTACTTTGGATGGTGTCGTATTCATTGTTTCAGGCCTTAAGATATGTTTATCTTTATTATTGCTAGTCATATTGGATTTGGGGATTGACAAATCCATAAGAGATATCGGCTAAAAGGTTTGCAAGTACAAAAAAAATCGTTGCCACCAGAATACCTCCCTGAACAACTGGAAAATCCCGGGCATAAACCGCATCCACGATCAACTTTCCAAGCCCGGGCCGGTTGAATATAATCTCCACAAACACGGCCCCTCCCAATAATTTGCCCACACCAAGACCGATTACAGTGATGGTAGGAATAATGGCATTTTTCAATGCATAACTATAGGCAATTAATCGTTGGGGAATAGCAAAAGCTCTTGCTGTTCTGATATAATCCGAATCCAGAACATCCACCATTGATTCCCGGGTCAATCGAGACAGATAACCCACCCAGCCGATGCCCAATGCAGTGGCCGGTAAAATCAGGTGTACGGCTATACCAGTGATCCCGTCTTCAGTACCCGCTCCGATTGCAGGCAGGATTGGAAATTGGACACAAAATAAAAGCATGAGTAAAAGAGCTGCGACAAAATCCGGGACAGCAACACCCACCAGAGAAACAATGGTGACAATTCTCGAAATCACGCTGTTCTGGCGAACGGCACCAAACGCACCCATAAAAATTCCAATGACTGCCGCAATTCCCAGACTGCATATTGCGAGCAAAACTGTGTGCGGCAGTGCTGTAAATATAAGAGAACCGACCTTATGCCCGGACCAGACAGAGGTTCCAAGATCGCCTTTAACAATGCCGAATAAATAATACCCTAATCTGACCGGCATGCTTTCATCTAAATGGAGCCTTGTATTCAATGCCGCCACCAACTCAGGCGTTGCCCTGGGGCCAAGCATTGCAGTCGCCGGATCACCGGGCAACATGTAAGTCAGGCTGAAAAGAATGATTAATACACCGATCAAGGTCGGAATCATCCATAGCACTCTTTTGATAATGTATTTAAGCATTGTTTTGATCTCCCCTGAGTTATATAATTCTCTCTCCTTGTTTGTTTACTCCTTTTTTTACCCTTCATGATGTTAAGAGAACCGTTTATAAAATCAAATACAAAATGTAATTCACTTTGTCAATATATTTTAAACTATATTTTAATATTTCTTTATTATTGGCTATAACTATTTGTATTTAAAAAATATACTAATATCTCATTGCCTTTACAATAAGGATATACAGCCATAATTATGGTTAAGGATTTTTCATGGGGATTGAATTTTTCAAAGAAGTTAAAAAGGCTATATGCAGTACGAACTGATTATATTATATTAAGTATACTATTTGTTATTAGACAGCTAAAAAATTATCTCCTCCACTTCTGAAAGCCTCTCTTGTATACCATCCAAAGCATTTATATGTATGTCATTTATATGTTTCTTAAGAACCAGGGTCGCTGTTTCAATATCTCTGGATCTAATCGCATCAAATATGGCAGAATGGTCCGTAGCTGAATCTTCTGAAGGACGTGAGAAAATAAGCTCTTGGCTAAAACGCAGATATAGAAAATCAAACAAATATCTTAGAATCAAGATGGATAAATTCTGACCGGATAATTCTGCCATGGACATGTGAAATTGAATATCCTTAACCAGTTTTAACTTTAAAGATCCTCTTTTACAGGCATCAAGATATTCATCCAGAGCAGTTCTAATCTTTTTTTCGCCTTGTTCATCAAGGTTTGAAATGGTCTGGACCAGCATCATAGGTTCGATGATACTCCTAAGCTTATAGGCTTCGTCAATCTCTTGGGGAGTCACTTTTTCGACAAAGAAACCCTTATTATGTTCATTACGTACCAGGCCCATGAATTCCATATGTTTCAGGGCCTGGACAACGGGTGTCAAACTCATGTTTGATCCTTCAGCCATCTTCCTGTACGGGATCTTTTGTCCGGGCTTGAGTTCATTTGAAAAAATCATCTTTCTGATATCGTTGTATGCTTCCCTTGTAAGGTCGTTGTTCCTTGAATTTTTAATTTTCTGGATCAATCTAAACTCCTTTTTGTATTCAATTCATAATTCTATTTTTCTTGCCATGTTAGCAATTAAGATCGAAAATGTCCAATACTATCCTCTCATCATAATCACCTAACACAAAAAAACTTATTTACAAATGACAATACTTTTTGTATTTATTTTTGTATTATAAAAAAAATTCAGTTTTGTACTAAAAGATCTTTACGCTCAATTACAAAACATGGACTGCCATTCCAAAGGTTCTGACTGGGTAGAACAAATTAACAAGATCCGTGAAACCTTTTGGAAAGATTCAGCCGTAGAACTGAACTCAAATGCGATTCCCAAAGGAATAACATCTGATCTTTAAAGTCACGAACAGGCAGTACAAGAGAGTTTTAATTATATTTTTTAATTGTCCACGGTGCCAGTTCACCGTTGGGATATACTTTCCCGATATCAATTTCCTTTTGATGAACCACAATACCGTTTCCATGGGTGAGCCATATTGCCAGACAGTCCTGATCAATGATCCCCTGGGCTTTGATATATAAATCCTCCCGTTTTTTGAAATCCATCTCGATTTCAGCCATGTTCACCGTCTTATCATATTCGAGGTTGCTCCACTGGCTTAGATTCCATGGCTGGCCCGTTTTAAACCATCTGATGTTATACCCCGGTTCCAGTGTGGAACCGAAATACGACAGGTAAAGATCACAATCCCCACTTTTTGATGCTTTATTAAAGGCATTGATGTCTCTGAGATCCATGTCTACAGTGATTCCAACTTTTTGCAGATCAATCTTGATGTTTTCCGAAATGATGCGGGCATTTCTTGAAGGCGACATCAGCAGGCTGACTTTAAATCCATCTTCAATTCCCGCTTCCTTGAGCAGTTGGCGTGTCTTTGCCAGATCCTGTCTGTAAACAGGAGCGTTTTCCCAGAAGCCCAGCAGTCCTGGCGGCAGAAGGGAGTTTGCCCGGTCAGCAAAGCCGTAAAATGCTTTGGCAATGATATTTTCCACGTCCACAGCAGAGCGGATAGCCTGACGTATTTTAATGTTGTCCATATTGGGTCTATTGACTGTGAATCCGATCCACCAGGTTTGCTGTCCGGCCATAGTAATCACATTAAGGTTGGGCAAACGATCTAATTTGTTAATATTGACTAAAGGGAGTTGAATGACATCAAGTCTCCCGTTGGCCATATCTTCTTCTAACTCATCTTTATTGCCTTTGATAACAAAAACGAGGCGGGGAATCGACGGCGGCAACCCCTTGTACCGGCTGAAAGCAGTAAGTTCAATCCGATTATTCGGAGCATACAATGCAAACTGATAAGGCCCTGTTCCCACCGGGTTGAAAGAGAATTTTTCAACGCTCATTTCTTTTACTGCTTTTTTTGAGACAATCATTCCCGTATTTGTCGGAAGAATGGATGTAAAAAGACTGGGGTATTGATATTTCAAGATCATTTTAACCGTATATCGATTGATAACCTGGATTGTTTTTAAGGGACTCCACATGTCTTTGAAAGGAGAGGAAGAAGCCGGATCACTGATACGTTCGATAGTGAATTTTACATCTTCAGCAGTCATTTCCCCGTAGTCCCTATGGAACATGACACCTTCTTGAAGATAGAATGTAATTTCATGCCCATCTCTTGAAATATCCCAGGATTTGGCAAGATCAGGTACAATATTTGATGTGCCTTCGTTGTATTTTACCAATCCTTTATAAACGCAGTTCATGATTGTGAGTTCCCGGCTCAGGCTGTTCATAAACGCCGGGTCCAGCGTTGTTATATCCTGCCATCTGCCGATCTTCAGAATCTCGGGATGATCGAAAAAGACACGGTTGTCAAGACGGGCTCTGGCTAATAGTGCTTTATGTTTACTAACGGAATCATTATCCCGGATACCCAGTTCATCGGCAATGAACCGGAACATTATCGGAAGACCGGCTGCGGACAGATTAAAGGAAGAATCCATTATGGATATGTTGGAAAAACAGACCATCGGACAGGGTAATACGTCTCCGATTACCGCCAGTTTAACTTTTAATTCCTTAATATATCTTGAGAGCCTGACCAATTCGGCCGGATAGGGTTTCTGGCTGATTATCACTGCCAGACTATCAGCCTCTGATTCGGCCAAAATCTCCAGACTATTGCTGTTACTGCCATTTATAATTTGAACGCCGGGTCGGACCTCTTTTAGAAACCATCCGAATTGACTGGCATGTGCATAGGAGCAATAGGAACCGATCACATAAACCTTTGAACTTTCCTGAAGATATTCAATCAATTGATAAAGGATTTTAAAGTCAAGGTTTTCCACGAATTTCATTATCTTTTTTATGTTGGCATTGACAAATTCTCTGAATCTCATATTTGGCAATGTGTCTTTATGTACGAGACTGCCATTGCCGGTAGCAGCAGGGGTCATCTTGTACTGAATTTCATTGATCAAGGCTTTCTGAAATTCATTGTATCCATTAAACCCAAGTTTTTGAGCAAACCTGACTACGGTTGCTTCACTTACACTGCATGTAACGGCGAGCTTGCGGGTACTCATTGAAGTGACTTTTACAGGATCGGAGATGATGTACTCGCCAAGTTTACGATTCTTGGGGGTTAGTTTCAAAAACTCTCTGGTGATTATCTCATTGGGAAAATCGTTAGTCAACGCGGGTATCCAATTTTTTAAAGTCTGTAAAAATATAACATCATTCTAAAACAGTGTGCCTTCTTTATATTATTTTTGCCTTAACAGATGCCCTATATCACCCTTTATCCTTTTTTTCAACTACAGACTGTGAGTGTATTATGTATCATTTGTTACATTATTTATTAGAATGATTTGTTTTTATTCCTTTTTAAACCCGACTCATTTCCACACATATACCGACGGAGGTTGACCATGTTAAAATGTTCGTCATATTGATATGGAAATAATATATATTATCAATATGTTATGATTATATCTTCTAAAACCAATTATGCATATCAAAATGAATTCAAAATTAAATTACATAATTTGATAATTTTTATTGACATTAAAAATTTGTTAATGTAACAGTTATTATCATTAATAAGACAAGTATTTTAAATTCTAATCATTTGAATTATTATTTGAATTTACCTGCCTTTTGATACCATTAGAATAACTTGAAAGCCATATTTCAAGTTTTGAATGTTACATAGAAATGACGGAGTCTTGTAACAATAAAAAATGGCAATAATTATTTCAGCCCTATTCTGATATTAATACAAGCGGGCACTGGCTGAATTTATATTACTGGCACATCTATTTAAAGGAAGTTCGTACTATGGAAAATACTTATGATCGTTTGCAGGCACTAACCAAGGGACAGATTGCGTTAATACATGAAAAATCCGTTGAGCTCCTGGAAAAAACAGGGTTCTGGTTCGACTCTGAAAGGGCCAGAAGTATTTTTAAGAAACACGGATTCAAGGTTGACGGTGAGATTGTTTATATCACAAGCCAGGATATTGAAAAAGCACTTGAAACGGTTCCTGAAGAATTCACCATTAAGGCTCGAAACCCGGAAAATGATATTAGAGTAGGAGGCGAACATTTTTCTTTTTCCAACAATGCCGGCGCCCCTTTTATTGTGGATTTTAATGGGGGTCTGCGAACCAGTTCCAGTAAAGACTTTAAAAATTTTCTTAAATTGAATCAGCAGCTGGAGCCCATTGGATATACAAGGGAGCTGATTGCCTCAAGCCAGGATATCCCTGCAGAAAATACGCTCCTGTACGAACTTCTCTGGCAATTAAAACTCACAGATAAACCTGTAAATTGTGTCTTTGACGGGGGTGCACCCTTACTTGCCATTACATTTGGTATTAATAAAAAAAAGATGAACCATGACTCCCTTGAAGGAATTTCCTATGGTGTCGGAAACTATAATCCAAGGTCTCCCCTTGCCCTTGAAAACAGTCAATGCGACAGGTGTATCGACCTGGCAGAATGGGGAATTGCGTCTTGTATCAGTCCCATGCCCATGGGTGGAATGACCGGACCGGTTACCCTGCCCGGGCTTATTGTGTTGCAGAACACTGAGGTGCTTGCTCCTCTTGTGCTTTCCCAGCTAGTTTCTCCGGGTGCGCCGGTTATCTATGGTATCCTGGCTACAATTGCGGATATGAAAACTGCTGTTTCAGCAACCTCTGCTCCGGAAGTAGGCATTGTCATGCGTGCCTGTACCCAGATGGCGAAGTTTTACGGCCTCCCTACCAGGGGTGATGTGGGTCTCTCTGATTCATGCTGTGTTGACTTTCAGGCTGGTGCGGAATCTGCATATCATTTTGTCAATACCATCCGTTGCGGTGTTAATCTCCTTCCCGGACTTGGAAGTTTGCAAAGCCGTGGTATCGGCTCCTTTGAAAAACTTGTGCTTGATGCAGAAATTGCCTCTCAGATAAAAAGAATGCTAAAACCCCTGGAATTCACTGGGGATAGCCTTGCTATGGAAACGATTATGAATGTGGGGCAAAAAGGTAATTACCTGACTCAAGAGCATACGTTCAAACATTTCAGGACAGAAATTTACAATCCTCAAATATTTACCCGTAACTCATATTCTAACTGGGAAAAAGACGGATTAAAGGATGCCTATACTCGGGCAAATGAAAAAGTCAAGCAGATGCTTGAAAGCTATGAACAACCCCCTCTGGGACAGTCTCTGGAAAAGGATATGGATGCTTTTGCCCTGGCCCATTATCCGGTTTCAATGAAAAATGAATAAGATTGTCTGCCGTCTTTTAGAGGGTATTTAATTAACAGAACATTCTTTATTATTGAGGAACATCCATGTTTAAGAAGTTCAAACCCTTTTGGGGAAAAAAACCAAGTCTCAACTCAAGCTATGATGCCGTTATTATCGGTGGTGGGCTTCATGGCCTTGCTACTGCTTATTATCTTGCCAAAGATCATGGTTTAAAAAATATTGCCGTCATTGAGAAAAATTACATCGGTTTTGGCGGAGCTGGAAGAAATACGGCCATTGTCCGTGCCAATCAAAGAACTCAGCTGAATCTCCCCTTATATAAGGAGGCCTTGGATCTTTGGCCCGTACTGACAAAAGAGCTTGACTATAATTTAATGTTTAATAATTGCGGAAACCTGAATCTGCTGCACAGCGAATCCGAAATCTCCGCATCGCGAATGAACGTTACCTCGGCCCAGTTTCACAATATTGAAAGCCTGCTGATAGATGCAAAGCAGGTCAAAGAACTTGTTCCTGCCATTAACATCTCAAAGAATATTACCTACCCGGTTCATGGAGCCCTGTATCATCCTCCCGGTGGCGTTCTCCGACATGACGCCGTTGTATGGGGACTTGCAAAAGGCGCATCGAAATTAGGGGTTCATATCCACCAGCAAACCGAAGTTACCGGGATCAATTTTGAAAAAGGTAGAATTGTTTCCGTTGAAACCGACAAAGGGAAAATAAATACTCCCCGTGTACTTGTTTCAGCAGGCGCCTATTCTGCCTCCATTATCAGCGGGATGCTCGGAATCCGCCTTCCCATAAGCGTCCTTACGATTCAGGCCATGGTTACTCAGCCCCTTAAACCGATATTGAATCATGTTATTTCATCCAATGCATACCATATCTATATGAATCAAACCCTTAAGGGTGAGATTGCAACAGGTGCCCATATGGATCCATGGCCAAATTATACGACCTTGAATACTTGCGATTATATTAAGCACCAGGCAGAGGCTCTTTCCGAATTTCTGCCGTGTCTTCGTGGCGTCAGATTTATGCGGATCTGGGGTGGTTTGGCCGATATGACGCCGGACATGGCACCGATCATCGACGGTAATGATACTATTAAAGGCCTTTTCATGAATTGCGGATGGGGATACTTCGGTTTTAAATCCTGTGCGGTGACCGGAAAATATCTTGCCGGATTTATGGCGACCGGACAGTGTCCTGATATTCTCAGGCCTTTCTCTATGAGTCGGTATAAGGATCATAGACTAATGGGAGAGACGGCGGCTCTGGTTTCCTATAGTCCGGACAACTAAAGCGGTTTTTCGTTTTGTTTTCTTTTACAGTACTGGTTTTTCGCAAAATTTAAGGAGTAGAAAATATGACCATAACAATAACCTGTCCTATATGCGGGAAAAGAAATGGGTATGAATTTCGGTTCGGTGGTGAGGCCAAAGGACCAAGGCCTCAGGAAGATGGACTCACCCCTGAACAATGGTGTGATTATACTCATATGAACAATTGCCTGGCAGGTGTTCAAAAAGAAATGTGGAACCATCGTGACGGATGTGGATCATGGTTCACTATTGAAAGGGACACAACAACCAACCTTGAATGTAAAAAACAAGGGGGTGTACTATGAACCGGCTGAAGAATCTGCCCACACTGAGAATAAATCCTTCAGAAAAGATTTCCTTTAACTATAAGGGAAAAACTTACTTTGGAGTAGGTGGGGACACCATCGCAACAGCACTATTTGCCAACAAAGTTCGGATATTTTCAAGAAGTTTGAAATACCGCCGTCCCAGGGGACTGTACAGTCTTGACGGTGAATGCAGCAATACATTTATGAATGTTGACAAGATTCCCAATGTGCGTACTGAAAATACATTTCTTAAAAATGAAATGGTGGTAAAAGAGCAGAATGTTATGGGTTCTGCAGAAAACGACTACATGGGATTTATGGACAAGTTGGATTTTCTGATGCCTGCAGGATTTTATTACCATATGATGCACAAACCTGCATTCATATGGCCTTTTGCCATGAAGATGATCAAAAGAGCGGCCGGGACCGGGAAAATCGAGCCTGATTTCAGCTTAAAAGGCAGGTATGATGAAATATATCCGGGAACTGATATCTGTATTATCGGAGGCGGTCCGGCAGGAATGACTGCAGCATTGACTGCTGCCGGAAAAGGATTAAAGGTCATACTTCTTGAATCAAAGCCGTACCTTGGCGGTTTTTTCGATTACCGGATATCTGCTTACGATGCTAAAAAAACTCTTTCTCAACGGGCCGGTCAACTTGCCCAACAAGTTGAAAATCATCCTGGGATCAGGGTTTTTAAACATACTTCAATGATTGGTGCCTATCAGAACAACCTGATTACTGCTTTTCAGGTGGGAGAAAAAACCGACGTATTTGATGAGAGATATATTGAAATACGAGCGCAAAGCGTTATTGTTTCAACCGGTTGTATTGAGCGCCCCTTGATTTTTGAAAATAATGAAAAACCTGGGGTCATGCAGATTTCATGTGCCCACAGACTTGCCCATACGTACGGGATTCAGCCGGGTAACCAGGCGGTTTTCAGTGTAGGACACGATCTTGGCCTTGAAGCGGCAATTGATATGCATGATCTTGGATTGAAAATTCAATGTATTGCAGATTTGAGAGAAGATGGCCATGATAAAACTCTGGTTAAAAAAATCAATGACAGGGGAATTCTTTTCCTTAAAGGCTGGATCGCTGCAAATGCCAAGGGAAGAAAGCATATAAAAAAGGTGGTTTTGACCACTCTGGATGGGATGACAAACCGATCCTTTGACTGTGATCTTCTGGTTGCGTCCGCCGGGATGACGCCGGTTACCGGCCCGCTGACCATTGCCCGGGCAAAATTGGAATATGATGATCATACTTCATTTTTTCTGCCAAAGGAACTGCCTGATGGAATGTACGCCGCCGGAAGGATGTTGGGATTTATGGATCCGTTGTCCATTGAAGCATCCGGTGCCCTTGCCGGACTTAAAGCGGTAAATGATTGTAACATCCCTTGTAAGGACGATATTTCCAAAGTCCGCAATGCAATGACCCGACTTCCCGGTCCAGTTAGAGGAAACAAGATTGTTACAGCGCCTGTCGAAGGCAGAAAGAGTTTCATTTGTTTTGATGAAGATACGACCGTTAAAAATATCCGGCAGGCTATTGAAACAGGGTTTGATGTTCCCGAGCTTATCAAGCGTTTTACCTCGGCAGGGACCGGACCTGGACAAGGAGGAATTCCGGGACATAACCTGCCTCTTTACGTTGCAGAGTATCGGGGATCAAGCGGTTTGCAAATAACGCCTACCACAGTACGCCCTCCTCTGGTTCCCACTTTAATTGCAACATATACCGGTTCAAAACACTGGATGTGCAAAAGAACGCCCCTTCATGATTCCCAGAAAGAAGCCGGTGGTATTTTTCGCCATTCAGGTGCGTGGAAACGGGCATATTATTTTTCCCAGGATTCTGATTGTAAAGATGAAATACTCAACATCAGGAACAATGTCGGAATGCTCGATGCTTCCACCCTGGGCAAATTTAGAATTTTTGGTCCTGATGCCGTGAAAGCGCTTCAGAGGGTTTATATCAGTGATATGTCAAAAATCAAGGAGTGCCGGTTAAAATATTCAGCCATGTGCAATGATGACGGATGTGTCATTGATGACGGGGTGATCGTCAAAAAGGCGGAAAATGATTTTTATTTTACCACTTCATCCGCAAGGGCGGGCTCTACAAGCGAGTGGATCAGTTACCACACTTTTTATGATAACTGGGACTTCAATGTTATAAATCTTACAGATTCAATGGGGGTGATAAATCTTTCCGGTCCCAATGCCCGCAAGGTGCTTGAGAAGGTGGCCGATTACGATGTTTCACAACAAAATTTTAAGTTCATGGAGTATCATGAATTCAAGATCAATGGATTAATACCGGTAAAGGCCATGCGTTTGGGATTTATCGGGGAATTATCCTATGAACTTCATGCCCCGGCATCATATATGGAGTCTTTATGGGAGATTCTTGCACAGGCGGGAAAAGAATTCGGTATTAAAAATTTCGGGCTTGAAGCACAAAATGTGTTAAGAATGGAAAAATGTCATATCATACTCGGGCAGGAATCAGAACAACGAACGACCCTTATTGATCTGGGCTTAGGTTCCCTTTGGGCCCGTAACCTTTGCGATGCTAAAAAGGTCGGTGCCGTTGCCCTACGGCAGACGGAAAATCAGGCAGGGCGATTGAAGCTTGTCGGGATAAAAATGGATGACCCCCGGCGGCCTGTTAAAGATGGTTCCTTGATAGTAGATGAAAGAATCCTGGGATATGTTTGCACCCTGCGGAAAAGTGTTTCATTTAATGCATCAGTAGGGATGGCGCTTGTGGAGTCCCAGTACTCAAAAATTGGCACAAGGCTGGAAATATTTGAAGAAGGGGGCGGCACAACAAGACATCATGCGACTGTCGTTCCCATGCCTTTTTATGATCCTGCCGGGACAAGAATAAAAATGTAGAGGTAAAAAAATGACCCAGATAAAGAGACGTTCTCCGGTATCTTTCAAGGCCGATGCGGCCCGAATTGAAGAAAGAAACTGTTTTCAGGTGGCAGTTGAATATTATAATGAAGGCAGGGAGCATATAGTGGATTTATCCCATTTGACAAAATGGGATGTTCAGGCCCGGGATCTTTCAGGTTATCGGCCAATGGGTGTTGAGATTCCATTGAAACCCCTTGAAAGCATACTAAAAAATAAAATACTTATTAATCGAATGAACAACACCCAGGCATCCGTATGGCATATTCTCGGAGATGATCCAAAAATTCCGGATGATCCGGGATACACGGATGTGACAGACTCATCCGCTTCCCTTGCAATTATTGGGGAAAATGTGTCAAAGATTGCGGAAAAACTTTCCTATCTCAACTTGTTTGATCCGAAAAAGGCAACCCCTTTTCTTACCCAGGGGCCCTTTGCTCACGTCGCCTGCCAGATTGTATCATTCAATAAAGATGGATGTGTGCCTGGAATTTTGCTGACATGCATAAGGGGATATGCAAGGGATGTGGTTGATGTGGTGATGAATGCAGGAAATGAATTCGGTCTGAAACCTGCAGGGATATCGAAATTTAATTATTGGATAGAAACTTATTTTTCCGGCATTGTTTAACAACCCGCACAAAGGGCTTAACAGGAAAAAATGGCGCTCATGATAATTAACACGACCACCGATAAAGTTCTGATTTAATTGTTCTCAGGGCTTTGTTATATAAACCTAATGTTTTTTTCAAGGAGGTAAAAAGTGAAGGCAAAAATGAGTATCAAAATGGCTGTGATCACAATACTTGCGTTATTGTTGATCATACCGATTGCAGCATCGGCAAAAAGTAAGGAAGAACTCAAGATCGCTACCTGGGAGGACATTAACACAATGGATCCAGGTTGGCTCACCAGTATTGAGCGGGAATTTACAATCATGAACTGTCTTTTCAATGGACTGGTGAAATATAAGGAGGGAACATGGGATGTCGTTCCTGATCTTGCGGAATCCTGGGACATGTCAGCGGATGGTAAACAAATTACGTTTCAATTGCGTAAAGGGGTCAATTTTCACAAAGGGTATGGTGAAATGACAGCCGAGGATGTGAAATTTTCATTTGAACGGATTATTGATCCTGAGGCAAAATCTCCTGAAAAAGGTGCCTGGGAGAAGTTGGACCATGTGGAAGTTGTGGATAAATATACTGTAAAATTGGTACTTAAAGACAGAATGGCCCAGCTGTTCACATCAACTCTTCCCTTGAATGCCGGTATGATTGTCAGTAAAAAAGCCGTTACTGAGATGGGTAATAAGAAATTTGCGGCCAATCCCATCGGCACAGGCCCCTATGAGTTTGATAGCTGGGAACCCAAAGGGTATGTTAAACTGGTCATATACAAAGACTATTGGGGAGAAAAAGGAAAAATCAATCAGCTCACTTTTCTACCAATCGTTGAAGACACGACTGTTGAAATTGCATTAAAGACAGGTGAAATAGACATCGGCCGGTGTTCTCTTCCCAGTCTGCCGTCCATTAAGAAAAACAAGAAACTGAGTGTATATACTAAACCGGCCCTGCTATACTGGTGGTTGGGATTTACTGTTAACAAACCGCCTTTTGACAATCTTAAGCTTCGACAGGCAGTCCGTTATGCTGTTGATGTGGACAAAATTGTCGAAGCCGCTTTTTTCGGCACAGCTAAAAGGGCAAACAGCATGCTGCCGCCCGGAATGCTCGGAGAGTGGAAAGAAGCTCCGGTATATGGGGTTGATTTAAAAAAGGCAAAAGAGCTGCTGAAAGAAGGCGGCAAGCCTGATGGATTCGAAGTCACCCTGCTGGTATGGACAGATGATCGAGCCAAGATTGCGGCTGAGGTTATAAAAGCGGAGTTGGCCAAGATTGGAGTGAAAGTGAACATTCAGATCAAAGAAGTCGGTGCATTTAACGAAGCATCAAACAAAGGTGAGCCCAACATGCATATTCAGTTTTTTACCACAACGATTGATCCGGGATATGCGACCAGCTGGTTTACAACAGGAAATGGCTGGAATCCTAGCCAATGGAGCAACAAAAGATATGATGACCTCATGAATGCCGGCATGAGTGAGATTGATACCGGGAAACGGGCACAGATTTACATTGATGCTCAAAAGGAGATTGATAAGGATTGCTGGGCCATATGGCTTACCCACGGATCTAAAATAAGAGTGGCCCAGGAAAATATTGATATCGGACCGCTTTACCCCAACTGCCGCATGGCACCTTGGGCTATAAGTTTCAAGTAAATTTATTTGACAAAAACATATTGTTTTTTGTTGATTGATTTCTTCAGGGGGTTGGTAATCCACATTGCCGGCTCCCTGATCAATAAAATTTATTTATCAATTCAGGAGAAAAAATGACAGAGTTTAATGAAATTACAAAAGCATTGGTTGAGTGCGACGAGGCCAGGTTGATCAGGTTGGTGAATGAGGCCCTGGAAGCGAAAACACCTGCAGTAGATATTCTCAACCAGGGTCTTATTTATGGAATGGATATTGTAGGTGAAAAAATGGAAAGTGGTGATATGTTCATTCCTGAGGTTCTCATGGCTGCCAAATTCATGGCCGGATGTGTGGAGATTCTAAAACCGCTTTTGGGAGATGATGAAAAAATCCGCGGTGCTAATGTCCTTATTGGAACAGTGAAGGGGGATCTGCATGACATTGGTAAAAACCTTGTTGCCATGATGATGGAAAGTGCCGGAATGAATGTTTACAATCTTGGCGTTGATATTGAACCAGCAGTTTTTGTTGAACAGATCAAAGAAAAAAAAGCACGGATTATTTGCCTTTCTGCACTTCTGACCACCACAATGCCCATGATGAAACAAACTATTGACGCTATTGTTGAAAGTGGTTTAAGAGATCGGGTGAAAATTCTGGTCGGAGGGGCACCTGTTACCCAGTCCTTTGCAGACGAGATTGGTGCAGATGGCTTTGCTTCGGATGCAGGCTCGGCTTCCAAACTTGCAAAAGCTTTGGCAAACTGATCTCGAATGGAAATCTTTACCCCATCCCCGGTCGGTCATTATGCCAAATACTAGTGACAACCCACAGCGGGTTCAAAAATTCATCAATTATAAAAAAATCTGAAAACCAAAAAATGGAGTTCTGCTATGTTAGCAAATCATTTCAATGCTCAAATTAGACCCCGATTACAGCTTCTTAACCAGGATCAAATAAAACAGATCCACCTTGCTTCACTTGAAATTCTGGAAAGAACCGGGGTTCAGGTTATGCTGCCGGAAGCGCTTGATCTTTTGGAAAAAGCAGGCGCATAGATCCTGGAGGGGCTCAAGGATATTCATCGCATGGCCTCAGTTGTATGTGGAAGCAAAAAAGCCTTGGAACAAAAACCCTTTTTAATCCATTATGCAGAACCGATCACACCGCTGCAACATGCCCCTGAATCCCTGCAGAAATTGTTATTTTGCGCAGAAAATTTTATCCCGTGCGCTTATGTCAGCGCGCCGATCATGGGTGCAACATCTCCGGTAACCATAGCCGGGACCCTTGCCCTCCAAACGGCTGAATTCCTCAGCGGTCTTGTCATTTCACAACTCAAGCGCAAGGGAGCTCCTATCCTGTATGGCGGTGGAGGCACTCCCATGGATATGAAAACCTCGGTCAATGTTTACAGTGGCCCAGAAGCTTTTCTGGTTCATCTGGCCGGCAAGGAGATGGCAACATATTACTGCTTGCCGGACTTTAACACCGGCGGATGTTCTGATGCCAAGGTTCTTGACCAGCAGGCCGCAGCCGAAGCTTCCGTGTCGTTGATGCAGGCCGGCATGGCAGGCAGCAGCATGGTCCACGATGTGGGATATCTCGAATCCGGTCTTACCGCGTCTTACGAAATGCTTGTCCTTTCAGATGAACTAATCGACATGATCAAGTATATTTTAAAGGGGGTCACCGTGGATGCGGAGAGTCTTGCCACGGATATAATCAACAAAGTCGGCCCAAGGGGAAATTATCTTCAGGAAAAACACACCATGCAGCATTTCAAAAATATCTGGTACCCAAAGCTGTTCAACCGTGCCAATCATGAAAGGTGGAAGGAAGGCGGAGGAAAAGACCTGTGGAAGGTGCTGAACGAACGTGTTAAAACGATTTTGGGAGAGCATAAGCCGGAACCTTTGGCCAAAAATGTGATGGAAACCATAGAGGGAATACTCGCATCAAAGATGAAGTGATAGGAACTTGCTTTTTGTCAAGGAAAGTATGAAAAATTATTAAAGCGTTGAAATATGCACCCAGCCGGGATGCGTACATGTCATCCCATGCTCGTTCCAGTTCTTCAAAATGACTTTCGACACATTTATAATATGCGCTTGCCTTGGGATTACGTGGCTGATAACCTGAAGGTCACACGTAAATATCAATATTATATGTTGCTGATTGGGCCGTGGCGAAACCAAAATGATGATAAAATTTAATCAGCAAACGCCAATTGATTACGCCCATTTTCTTTAGCCCTGTACAAGGCGGCATCGGCTTTCGTAATAATTGCATCTGCTGTCTCATTCCCTGTACTAGTTGTAATGCCGATACTGATCGTGATACTAACCTCACCTGATCTTGTGATCATTTTATGGTCGGCTATTTTTGCTCTCACACGCTCGTAGACCCCTTCTTCAGCCGGCACTATAGAATCGGGCATAACCAATAGAAATTCTTCTCCCCCGTATCGGCCCAAGAGGTCATAGGGCCGAAGGGTGTCCTGGATAGCTTTGACAAAACTGCATAGGACCTCGTCGCCCACCTGGTGACCATGCTTGTCATTGACATGTTTGAAGTGATCAATGTCACATAACCCGATGCTTAGCTTTGTGTTTCTCCTTTTAGCACGGATCAACTCTTTACTCAGGTTGTCTAAAATAGCACGCCGGTTCAGGGCCCCGGTTAAAGGATCGTGTGTGGCCTCGTGTTTCAACCTCAAGTTTAGTAATTTTAACTCCTTTTCTGCCAATTTCCGATTGGTTATATCGTGGACAACGACTCGTGCTCCTTTCAATTTTCCATTTTTATAAATAAAATCATTGTTTAAAATGACACTTAATTCTTGGCCATCTTTTTTAATAATGTTGTATTCAACGTTGCGGGCCAGATTTTTTCTTATAGAAAGTTTTTCAAGTCTTCCAATATATAAGTCTTTACTGTCTTCCGTAAAAAGATCCATGGGATTCATGGATAAAAATTCTTTTTCTGAGTAGCCAGAATATTTACACATAAGCTGATTCACATTAGTGAATTTGTCTTTTTCAAAATCAATCTCATAAATTCCTGCAGGAGCATTCGTAAAAAGGTGTCTATATTTTTTTTCATTTTCCTGTAATGCATCTTCAGTACGTTTGTGGTCAATAGCAATGGCTATTTGATCAGAGACTACCGAAAGTATTTGCAGATCTTGCTTATTGTAAAGGTTGGGATCTAAATAGCTCTGGGCTGCTACCACTCCAATAACTTCATTTTTAATAATTAATGGAACTCCCATCCAAATCAGAGGTGCCGGACCCCATACACCATTTTGGCTTGATAGTTTTTCTAACTCCTTTTTTTTCAATAAAACAGGCCTGCGTTGGGAAGCTACTAAACCGGTTAAGGAATCATTAGCATCAAAATTTGTGATTGGTGAAAAATCATCATCCACTGTATCCACGTGATATGGGAAATGCAGGGTGCGTTCTTTGATATCCACAAGCGCAATAAAAAAATTGGTGACGTCCATAATGTTGCCTAATGAACTATGGATGGATCGATAGAGATCTTTAAGATTCGGGGTGGTATTTACTGCATTTGAAATGGCAAACAGTGTTTGGTTAATCTCTTCGGCATGCTTGCTATCAGTGACGTCCAACATGCTTCCAGTTGCAGCAACCCGACCTTTATAAAGGATAGAAGATCCGTAGATTTTGACATGAATCATTTTACCGTTTTTCTTTATTCCTCTGAACCCGTGTTGGAGAAACGTT
>JAHJDU010000611.1 GCA_018812385.1 Pseudomonadota bacterium | reverse complement strand
ATCTAAATCCATTGGAGGAATATACCATGAAAACAATGAAAGCAATTGTAAAAGCAAAACCTGAACAAGGCTTGTGGCTTCAGGATGTTCCAATTCCCGACATCAGTCACAATGAGGTCTTGATAAAAATCAAAAAAACCGCCATCTGCGGCACTGATGTTCATATCTATAACTGGGACAAATGGTCACAGCAAACCATCCCCATTCCCATGCACGTCGGCCATGAATTTGTGGGAATAATTGAAAAAATCGGTTCCCATGTGTTGGATTTTAAGCCGGGAGACCTGGTTTCAGGTGAAGGTCACCTGGTTTGCGGCCATTGCAGAAACTGCCTGGCCGGAAGAAGGCATTTATGCATGAACACAAAAGGAGTGGGGGTAAACAGACCAGGTGCCTTTGCCGAATATCTTGCCATACCCGTAACCAATGTCTGGTATTGCAATAAAAGCATCCCTCTGGATGTGCTTGCCTGTTTTGATCCCCTGGGAAATGCAACTCACACAGCTCTTTCTTTTGATGTCCTGGGAGAAGATGTCTTGATCACGGGTGCCGGCCCCATAGGATGCATGGCAGCCGCCATTGCAAAACATGCCGGGGCCAGATTTGTGGTGGTGACAGATGTGAATCCTTACAGGCTTGATCTTGCCAGAAAAGCAGGGGCAACTCTTACCATTGATGTAACCAAACAGAGTATTGAACAGGCCCAGAAAGAGCTTGGCATGAAAGAAGGATTTGATGTGGCCATGGAAATGTCAGGCAATCCTGCCGCCTTAAGATCCATACTTGATAACATGTGTCATGGCGGAAAAATTGCGCTTCTCGGCATTATGCCCGACAATACAGATATAGACTGGAATAAAGTTGTGTTTAATATGCTGACCATCAAGGGCATTTATGGCAGGGAAATGTATGAAACCTGGTATAAAATGAGCAGCATGATTCAAACCGGGCTGGATATATCCCCTTTAATCACACACAAATTTCATTACACTGAATTTGAAAAAGGCTTTGATGTAATGCGGTCTGGTCAATCAGGAAAAGTCATTCTTGACTGGGATTAACCGGTTTTCGATCAGGTACTATTTAATTTTTTTTTGGAGTAAACAAAATGTCAACCAACAAACTTGATATATCCCTGGCACAGGAATTAGAAGTCTTAAAACAGGAAGGAAGGGCTAAGGCCCCTGAAAGAATAATTGAACAATACCTTCCACCAAAGGGTGAAAAAGGACCCAGGTATAAACTGGTCGGAAGTGATAATGAGTTTATCCGGCTGAACTCTAATTCATATTTGTCCCTTTCCAATCACACTGAACTTGCAGCTGCGGCAGACAAAGCAACACACAAATTTGGTGTTGGACCTGGTGCAGTAAGATTTATTGATGGAACCTTTATTCATCATGACCAGCTTGAAAAAAGAGTGGCCAGATTTGTGGAAAAACCAGCTGCCAAAATTTTCAACTCAGCCTATACCTCAAACTGCGGGCTTGCCCACACCATTTCCAATAACAAAACCCATTGGATTGGGGACCAGCTCAACCATAACAGCATTATCAGAGCCATGCGAATCAGCAATATCCCAAGTGTTAACAAGGGCATTTTCAAACACAATGATATGGCAGACTTGAAACGCTGTCTTGAAGAAGTTGTGCCTGGCATGGACCGTGTTGTGGTCATATTTGACGGAATCTTCAGCATGCGGGGAGATTATGCCCCCATTCACGAAATCAATGCCATCTGCAAGGCATATGATTCAAAATTCAAGGATGGTGTAATCATAGTTGTGGATGATTCGCACGGGATGGGTGCCTATGGGGAGACTGGCCGGGGAACTGCTGAATTTTGCAAAGCCGTGCCAGATATTGTTATCGGAACCTTTGGAAAAGCCTTTGGGGTGAATGGTGGTTTTATTGCCGCAAGCACGACCCTTGTCGAAGCTATCCGGCAAAAGGCAGATACCTATATCTATACCAACCCTTTGAGTGTTGCAGACTGTGCTGCTGCAATAAAAGCCATTGATATTTGCGACAGTGATGAGGGTCTTGCCCTGCTGAAAAATTTAAAAGAGAGAACCACCCAGTTCCGGCAGGGGCTTGAAAGACTTGGGAAAGAATCAATTCCAGGTCCCCATCCCGTTGTCCCGCTAATGGTGAGAGATACAGGGAAAACCCATGATCTTGTAAAATATTTATTTGATCATGGTGTGCTGGTTGTCGGATTGACATTTCCCGTTGTCCCCAAGGGGGATGAGACAATCAGATTTCAGATTAATGCCTCTCATACCTCGGCTGATATAGAATATGTTATTGAATTATTAAATCATTTTGAATAAAATGGCAGGGATTTTGGGGATAAATTTGATAAAAAACACATGGCAAGAGTAAAAATAATAGATTAAATCAAAAGGAAATTTTAAAAATGGCATCAATATTAGATCTCAGGAAAAAATATCTTGGAGCTGCTGACGCTACAGACGAAGATATGCGAATTGTACAGGCTGTTCGAGAATATGTGGATAAAGAAATTATGCCGCGCAGGCAGGATCTTGACGGTGGCTGGCATCGTAATGAAGAACTTGCACGAAAAACCTTTGAAAAAGTTCATCAGGGATTAGTAGATATTGGTGTTCAAAAGGCAATTTGGCCGGAGAGTCTGGGAGGTCTGAACGTCAGTTCATTAGCTTTTGAAATGGTGATTGAGGAAATATCACGTGGGGATGCAGGACTGGCTACTCACATAGGCATAGTTAACTGGACAATGCTTCCTGCCCACCTGGGCGGAAGGACGGATTTACTACAGGAGTTTATCCCGAAAATCTGTGATGACAAGCCACATGGTTGCTGTATGGCAATAACCGAACCTTCCGGAGGTACAAACACAGAAGATCCGACTCAACACGGTCGAACCATACAAACTATTGCCAGCCTGGAAGGTGATGAATGGGTGATTAATGGCCATAAGATATGGCCAAGCGGTGCTAGCATAGCTGACATCACCTATTGTGTGGTTTGCACAACGGATCCTGGTTTGGGGGATGATGGAGTTGCCTTGATTTACGTGCCGCCTGAAGCCAAAGGTATGTCTTTTAGCACGCCTTTTCAAAAGATGGGAATGTGCTGGACAGATACCAACACAGAAATATTTTTCGACAATGTTAGAGTACCCAAAAAAAATCGAGTAGCCGGTCCGGGCCGTGACAATAAAATTCTACATGATATCGTGGGATTTGGTCGAATCGGAACTTGCGGTTTCGCTTTGGGAGCTGCCCAGGCGTGTTTTGAAATTGTTCTGGATTGGACTAAAAACAGGGAGATAGCAGGGAGACCGGTCAGAAATCGTTCGCTCCATGCCTATATTTTGGGTGAAATGGCTCAGAAAATTGAATCAGCCAGAGCTTACAGCATGCAGACATACAAAATGGTCAGACAATCCAAGCTATATGGAAAACCTGGAGAATCATTTTTACTTTCAAAATGTTCTGCTGCCAAGGAATACAATTGCGAGGTTTCTATCTGGGTCGCTAATAAGGCAATGGAATTGATGGGCTCATACGGTTATGCCTTTGAATATAATGTGGAAAAGTATTTGAGAGACATCAAGATCCTTCAGTTGTGGCTGGGTGGTCCTCAACGAGCTCTTCTTGATACGGCCCTGGGGTATTATTCCTTTGAATGGTAGTAAGCAGAAGGTCAAGGCAGGCCATTTGGGCCGCAAGACCTGCAAAGGCTGGTACGAGTATAATGAAGATGGAACCAGAAAAGAATAAGGAGTAACAATAATAGGTGGGACATTTCATTGTAAATAAAAAGGACATCTTTTTTATTTTAAAAGAGCAGCTGCACTACGGCAGTCTCTGCACCCTTCCCAGATATACAGACCTGAATGAAAAGACCCTTGATCTGATGGTTACTGAAGCTATCAGCTTTGCAAAGGGTGTTCTGGACCCTCTTAATGAAATTGGGGAAGAATGGGGGGTGAAATTTGAAAACGGAAACGTCTTATGTCCTCCTGAATTCAAAAAGGCCTTTAAGCAGTACGGCACCGACGGCTGGACCGCTGCGGCAAGAGACCCGGAACATGGGGGGCAAGGTTTCCCTCATATGATGAGGATTATTATCAATGATATGATGTATGGCGCCTGCCAGTCATTTAACATGGCCCCCAGCCTGACACACGGAGCTGCACATCTTATTGAAAGTTTTGGGACAAAAAATCTAAAAACAACTTATGTGCCCAATATGTTCAATGGTACCTGGTCTGGCACCATGTGTCTGACTGAACCGGATGCAGGCTCCAACCTGGCTGCCGTCAGCACTATTGCCTCCTGCGAAGGAGATCATTTTAAACTTAAGGGAACAAAGATTTTTATTTCCTGGGGAAATCATAACCTGACAGAAAACATAATTCATCTTGTACTGGCACGGATTGAAGGTGCCCCTGAAGGCATTGGAGGAATTTCGCTTTTCGTGGTTCCCAAAATAAGAGTTGCTTCAGACGGAACCATTGGTGTGCCCAATGATGTTATCTGTTCTGGTGTTGAAAAAAAACTCGGATTACATGCTTCACCCACCTGTGTACTAAATTTTGGAAGTTCTGATAATTGCATCGGATACCTCTGCGGCGAGGAGAACAAGGGCCTCACCCACATGTTTCAGATGATGAATGCTGCCAGGATAAATTCCGCTGTCAGCGGCATGGCACTTGCCAGTTCTGCTTATCAGAATGCACTTGCTTATACAAAGCAAAGGATTCAGGGAAGAGATATTGACCGCAAAAAAGAAGGGGATGTCAGGATTATCAACCATCCTGATATACGCAGGATGCTGCTCTGGATGAAGGCTATGGTGGATGGAATGAGATCCATGATCTATTCGAGTGCCTTGTGGTCCGATCTTGCCCTTGAAATGCCTGAGGGAAAAGAAAAAGAGCACTATCAAAATCTGGTGGAATTTATAACCCCAATCATTAAAGCATATTGTTCAGATATGGGTTTTCGCGTCTGTGAGACGGCAATGCAGTGTTTTGGCGGCTATGGCTATTGTTGTGATTATCCAATAGAGCAGTACATGAGGGATGTAAAAATTTTGTCACTCTATGAAGGTACCAATGGCATTCAATCCATGGATCTGATGGGTCGGAAAATGACTATCAGAGATGGTCGTCCATTTAAAGCCTTCCAAACCGAAATAAAACGTTTTTGTATCGAAAATATGGAACATGCTGAACTGGGCGACAGGGTTCGGGCCTTAAACGGCATAACAGAAAGATTATATGAATCTGCCACTGAATTAACAAATAGAATGCGCACTGATCCTTCCCAATGGGCATCCTATTCTTATTCTGCCTTGATTGCATTCAGCGAGGTATTCATAGTGTGGCGATTGCTTGACATGGCAGTTATTGCCTATCCATGTGCACAGAAACAAGGCAAAAAGTATGATTATCACAGGGGTAAAATCATGCAGGCAACTTATTTTGCTGACATTACCCTGCCCCATACAATGGCGACCATTGAAACTTTTCTGCGTAAAGGCAGAGAAGTTATGGAAATTCCAGATAATGCTTTTTAATATGAAATAAGAAAGGGGCTTATGACAAGCATCTTGCAAGAGGTATATACTAAATGGATTGTCCAGGGCAAAAAGATATGTGTTCATATATGAATTTTGAATTTGAAGCAAAGGATCATATAGCTATCATAACGATCAATCACCCGCCGGCCAACACTTTTAACCTGGCTGCCTTAGAAGAATTTGAGAATGTGATTGACCGGGTAGAATCTGACAATGACATAAGAGTAGTCATTATTACAGGTGCTGGGGAAAAATGTTTTTCAGCAGGGTTTGACGTCAATGATAAAGCCAATATTCAATTAGCAAGTCCTTTAGGTCGCAGGTTATGGCAAAGAATCGATTGCTTCCCAAAACCGGTTATCGCCGCTATCAATGGTCATGCTCTTGGCGGTGGACTTGAACTGGCTATGTCCTGTCATTTCAGAATCATGGTTGACAAACCAAAGGCAATGCTCGGACTTACGGAACTGAACCTGGGGATTATTCCCGGCTGGGGGGGAACCCAACGACTGCCCCGAATTGTTGGTAGAAAAAAGGCTCTTGATATGATTCTTTTCAGCAAAAAGATTTCCCCTGCCAAAGCATTAAAAATCGGCCTTGTTGATAAAAAATCTGATTCCGGGGCACTTATGGATGATGCTCTTGCCTTTTCACAGAAAATCGCAAAACTTCCACCCATAGCGGTGCGCTGTGTGCTGAATGCGTTTTCAGCAGGTTTGTATGAAGGGCTTGTGGCAGGGCTTGAAAAGGAAGCCCAGGGAAGTGCAATAGTCCGGGATACAGAAGACCGGAACGAGGGCTTTACTGCTTTTCTGGAAAGGCGTAAACCACAATTTTCAGGCAAATAGTAATGACACAGAACAGACCTTGACCAAATTGTGTGTATGGAGTAGCGTTTATTTATATCCCGGCCGGAACAGATATGGCAAAAAGCCTGGGATACAACCATTATAACAGGAGGAATTCAATGTTAAACTTGGTGAGTACTTTTGAACACAGCGCAAACGAGTTTCCCAATAAAAAAGCCATCATTTTCCAGGATAAAAGCTTTAGTTTTTCCCAGGTGGCAACCATGGTCAACAAAGTGGCCAATGCGTTAAAACAAAAAGACATAAAAAAAGGTGACAAGGTGGCCCTAAGCTGCCTGAACCTGCCCTATTTCCCCATGATCTATTATGGGATTTTAAAAATCGGGGCAGTGGTGGTCCCCTTGAATGTCCTGTTAAAAGGGCGTGAAATCGCCTATCATCTGGCTGACAGTGAGGCCAAAGCCTATTTTTGCTTCCAGGGAACCCCTGAGCTTCCCATGGCACAGGAAGGGTTTGATGGGTTTAACCGGACAGATACCTGCGAGCATTTTTTTGTTATCACAGCCGATCCGGCAGCTGACTCCCCCATTGAGGGCACCCAGACCTTTGACAGACTTATTGACAAAGCCTCCCATATTTGCGACACGGAACTGACCAGCCCTGAAGATACGGCAGTGATCCTCTATACTTCCGGCACCACAGGCTTTCCAAAAGGGGCTGAGCTTTCCCATTCCAGCATGACCATGAATGCCATTTCCACCCGCCATCTTTTTCAATTGGTACCGGATGATATCCATGCCATTGCACTGCCGCTGTTCCATTCCTTTGGCCAGACCTGCCAGATGAACGCCGGGTTCTCGTCAGCCAACACCCTGGTTCTGATCCCGAAATTCACGCCCGATGCGATCCTGTCCGCAATACAGAATAATGGTGTCACAGTCTTTGCCGGGGTTCCCACCATGTACTGGGCTCTGCTCAACTATGAGGACAAAGAGAGCCAATTTGATAATGAAAAAATTGCCGCCACCCTTCGGATTGGAATTTCCGGGGCATCCTCCCTCCCCATTGAAATCATCAAGGGTATTGAGGAAAAATACCATATCCCCATCCTGGAAGGTTATGGCCTGTCAGAAACCTGTCCTGTGGCCACTTTCAGTCATTTGACCAAGGAACGCAAAATAGGCTCCATCGGCACGCCCATCTGGGGAGTTGAAGTGGACATCTTTGACAGGGACAATAAATCTCAGGAACCGGGAGTGGTAGGCGAATTGGTGATCCGCGGCCATAATGTCATGAAAGGATACTACAACAAACCAGATGCAACGGCAGACGCTTTTGCCGGAACAACATGGTTCCATACGGGTGACCTTGCTAAAAAAGATGAAGACGGCTATTTTTACATAGTAGACCGTTTAAAAGATATGATTATCAGGGGGGGGTACAATGTTTATCCAAGAGAGATTGAGGAAGTCCTTCTCACCCACCCGGATATTTCCCTGGCAGCAGTTATAGGGGTTCCCAATGAGAGTCATGGCGAGGAGATTGTGGCCTATGTCGTGCCAAAACCGGGTGTTGATATTACTGAAGATGCCATAGTTGAATGGAGCAAACAGCAGATGGCAGCCTATAAATATCCACGGGTTGTTCACTTTCGCCAAGCCCTGCCCATGACGGCAACTGGAAAAATTCTTAAAAAAGATTTGAGAACGGAGAGTGGAAAGAATTAAATTGCACGATTCGAAATTTTTATAGAGCACCAGGAATAAAAGCTGACATAAAGTCAGAAACAATTGATCCATTTTTTTAACCTCGTCTCTTGACAAGAAGAAATTTCCTTTCTACTATTTTCCAAGTATGAACAAAAAAGGTTAACCTTTAAGGAGGAAGTCGTTTTGATGTTAAATAGGGAAGCCATTTTGGGGATTGTTCTCACAGGAGCGGGGTTTTTTTTGCTTTTCTATATAATTCCCTGGCAAATAGAGTCCACTGGTGAAAGTGGAGCATTATCATCAGCTTTTTTCCCTAAAGCAGGGACTGTACTTTTGATTATTCTAAGCCTTATCTTTACAATCACCAGCATGAAAGCAAGCCCAAAATCCCAATCAGAACAATCTAAACCCATGGGGAAAAAGGTAAAACTGAATGTATTTTTTTCCGCTCTATCCATTGCTCTTTATATAGCAGCCATTGCTTTAGCAGGGTTCTTTGCAGCCACCCCCCCGATGTTGATTCTTCTAATGGTCATTTTGGGAGCGCGTTATCAGCATTGGAGATCCGTCTTGATAACAGTCAGTATCACTACCATAACAATATATTATGTCTTAATAAAAATGCTCGGGCTAATAGTACCCTAAGTTAGTGCTCGAACAAAAATTCCTGTTTTGGCTTTTGTAAATAATATCATTAAGAGGTGTTAAACAGATGACTCTATTAATAGAAGGGCTAACCATTTTTTTGGGCAATCCATACAATATTGCCGCTATTTCCGGAGGAATTTCCATTGGTATACTTGTCGGAGCTCTTCCTGGCTTAGGACCTGTTGCCGTTATCGCTATCGCCCTTCCCTTCACCTATATTATGAATTCCCTAGAGGCAATGATGTTGCTGCTGGGGATTTACATTGGCGGGATCTATGGAGGGTCCATTACCGCGATATTGTTAAATTCCCCTGGGACACCTAATTCAGCTGCGACTCTGATAGATGGATACCCCATGGCCCAGCAGGGAAAAGCCCGGAAAGCGTTAAAAATGGCCCTGTATGGATCAGTTATAGGGGGGATAGTAAGTGCAGTGTGTCTTCTTTTGATTGCTCCCTTGTTGGCAAGGGTAGCATTAAAATTCGGCCCGGCCGAATATTTTGCAATTATCGTATTTTCCCTGACCGTCATTGGGTCGGTTTCAGGCAAATCATTGTTAAAAGGACTCATTTGCGCTACAATTGGCATTCTACTCTCTACCATCGGACTCTGCCCTATTTCAGGAACATCTCGTTTCAACTTTGATAACATCAATTTATCCTCCGGGCTTTCCATCATCGCCATGCTCATAGGGATTTTTGCTTTATCAGAGGTCATGTTCCAAGCCGAGAAAGCAATAATGGAAACAGGAAAAAAGTCCTTTCTCATTGAATCTGGTAAGCGTGAGGATCAACGGGTTTCTTTAAAAGAACTCCTGCGTATGAAATGGCTGCTGCTGAGATCCTCTGTTATTGGAATAACCATCGGCATACTTCCAGGAATCGGAGCCGTGACCGCATCATTTATTTCATATGGTGCTGCCACGCGGGCTTCAAAAGAGCCTGAAAAATTCGGCAAAGGAGCTCTTGAGGGTGTTGCCGCTGCTGAGACAGCAAACAATGCAGTAACAGGCGCTGCTCTGATACCTCTTTTGGTATTAGGAATTCCAGGGGACGTTGTTACAGCAGTCCTGTTAGGGGCATTGATTATCCATGGTATGGTTCCTGGCCCTGAATTATTCCATGAGCAAGGGCCTACGATGTATGCACTGATTCTTGGACTGCTGGCGGGGAACATTATAATGCTGTTAATCGGCCTGATCTTTGTCAGGTTCAGCACTTTTATCACCGGAGCTGCCCGGCATGTTGTTGTCCCTGTAACGGTGACTTTATGCATAGTGGGTACATACGCCATAAACAACAGTTTTTTTGATTTGCAGATCATGTTCATCTTTGGAGTTGTTGGCTACTTTATGCGGAAAAGGAACTTCCCGATTCCTCCTTTGATCATTGCCTTTATATTGGGACCTATGGCAGAGATCAATTTAAGGCAGGCCTTGATTATTTCAGATGGCAGCATGAAAATTTTTTTCGCAAGTTCAATTTCTCTTGTTTTTTTAATCTTAACTTTTTTCTCAATCAGCAGCGTTATATATCGTAAAATAAAGGAGAGTTGACAAAAAATTCAAAAAATTTTTTAACATAAACCATTAAAGGAGGATGTCATGAAAATGAAAAAAAGCGTGTTTCTATTAGTATGTATGTTTGCCGGTATTATATTTTTTGCAGCAAACTTTTGTTGGGCAGCGGATAGCTTTCCCATAAAACCGATCGAAATAGTCGTACCTTACCCGGCCGGCGGCTCTTCTGATGTTACTGCCAGGGCGCTGGCCAAAGGAGCTGAGACGATTTTAAAACAGCCTGTTGCCGTTGTTAATAAAGCCGGCGGTGGAGGTACAGTGGGCACAGCACAAGTGGCTAATGCAAAAAATGATGGATATACCCTAACTGTGTTACCACCGGCAATTTTTAATGCCCACTATATGCGAAACATCCCATTTGTGCCTTTACAGGCATTTACCCCTATTATGGTTTTTGGAGGATGGTCTTTTGGTTTGGTAGTCAACAGTGACAGTCCTTACAAAACACTTGAAGACTTTATTGCCTTTGCTAAGGCAAACCCGGGGAAGATAAAATATTCTGCACCGGGAACCGGGACTTCTCCTCATCTGGCCATGGCTGAATTAGGCTTAAAAGCCGGTGTAGAGTGGACACATGTACCCTACAAAGGAGATCCGCCGTCCGTTGCCGCTGTCTTAGGAGGGCATGTAACGGCTGCCTCCGGGTCTTCGGCCTTTATCCCTCATGTTAAAGCGGGCAAGCTTCGCCTGCTTGCGACTTATGGTGATAAGCGGATGGCTGTTTTTCCGGATGTTCGCACTCTTAAAGAATGCGGTTACGATATTTCCTATCCTTCATATATCGGGATAGCAGGTCCCAAAGGGCTATCAAAATCTGTCGTTAATATTCTGGAAAATGCACTTAAAGAAGGGATGAAGGATGAAACCTTTATACGTAGCATGGACATGTTGAGTATGCCAATAACATTCTTAGGTAGTACGGATTATCAGAGCTATCTTATAAAAGTTGATAAAAGGGCATCAGAACTGATTCCTGCTCTTGGCCTGGGTAAAAAATAGGTTTTTTATAATTATTTAATTGTATGGATCAAGCTCTTTTGGCAGAATCATATTGGATATCCATATTTCCTATTTGAATACATACGTTGAAATGATTTGTATCGGAACAAAGGTAAATTCAAAGGATTATTGTAAATGGAAAAGCAAAGGCCGTCGGGTTCGTCCGACTATGAATATGACGCAGTTTTTTTAGGTGGTGGCGGGGCTGGTAATGTTGGTGGTACCTATCTCAGAATACATGGCGGTAAAGCACTGATTGTAGACTCGGATGACCACTTGGGTGGGAAATGCCCAAAGAACGCTTGTTATATACACCACTTGCTATATGATTGCGCCGTTGAACTGGATTTTTCCCGGCAGTTTGCGGGAAAACTCTGGTGGCCGAAATTTGATAAACGGGTGGCTATACTACCCATTATTAATTTGTTTAAAGCAAAAAGAGAAAAAACTTATAAAAACATACAATTAAATGCTAAAGCTCGGGGGGTGGATTATATCCTGAAACAAAAGGCTGAGATAATTACCCCCCAGCTTGTACAGGTGGGAAAAAGAAAAATCAGAACCAAGGCAGTGGTTGTGGCTACGGGAGCTCGTCCCAACATCCCTTCTATCCCAGGAATCCACTTAAAAGGAGTGCTTTCCCATGCTTCTTTTATTGAAGAGTTGGACTATGAACCTGAACGTGTGCTGGTGGTGGGGGCATCCAAAATAGGAGCGCCTTACGCCTCTTTTTTTAATGCCTGCGGTTGCGAGACTACCATAGTTGACCAGGTGCCCTTTTTTCGCATTTTGGATCATGAAGTCCGGCAATATGTGATCCGGGAAATGACAGATAGGGGACTAAATCTTTTTCAGGAAACCGAAGTCGTTGAAATTTTTGGTAAAGATCGAGTCGAATCAGTTCATCTGCGAAAGAATAATAAGGATTGGATTATAAATGTAGATACTGTGTTTATGGCTACTGGAATGATTCCTAACTCTGAGATTGTTCAGCATTTGGGAGTAAATTTGGGCCCTAATTCAGAAATAAAGGTTAACAATCGCATGGAAACGAATGTTCCCCATGTATATGCTGCGGGTGATGTGATCGGTTTTCCTATGGAGCAATGGAAAGCAAGAAAAACCAGCATCATTGCATCAAAGAATATTCTGGGCCTGGAAGCTGAATTTGCCATGGGTCTGATTCCAGATCAGCTCCATACTACATATGAGGTTTGCTGGGTTGGGTTGACAGAAAAACAGGCTAAAGAACGATTCAAGCACACCAGAATTCTCAAAATGGGTGCTATTGACCTGGAGAAACCCGGCATAACTCCGATGGCCGAACGGATGATGTTGATGGGTCATCTATATCCTGAAAAAACCGGTTTTCAAAAGTTGATCTACGATGCAGGTTCAGGAAAGGTTTTGGGGCTTCATCACGTGGGTTATGGCGCTAAAGATTCGTTTACATATCTGGCCTATCTTATTGAAAGAGGTTTGACTGTGGATCAATTAAGTGAGATGACAGAGTTATTTATGGATTCCGGGAGATTTATTCAGATGGCTCGACTGGCTGTTCCGGAAAAAAAGATGTTAGATGAATAAATTTAACACCAGTTATTGAGATACATGTCCGAAGAAATCAATTTGAATTCACCTTTTTCGATAAGTTGTTTTAAAAACCCTGCCATACCCTCCTCAGAACTCTGAATGCTGTTTTCAGTCTCCTGGGGTTTCTTTCCCATAAGGCAGGCTGCTAAATCTGTCACAACTTCTTGGGTAAGAATCGGGATGGCTAAGGCAACAGAATTTGTGACAGACACTTCTGTATCTGTTTCAGATTTTTTCATGCTCTCTATATCCATTTCAAACATATCGGCTGCCAATGACAGAGCTTTTTGGTCAGGTGTACTGCGTGTTCCACAGCCGATAACTATCCCGGGAGTCTTGTTTAGCAATATTTTGCTTCCCTGCCGGATCATATTGAGATGTTGGATTCGGTCTCCTGGACATTTATCAGAATTTGACAAATCAAAAAAATAATTGTAGACATATAATCGCGCAAATTCAAGGTCATCCAAGGTAAACGTATTTCGAAAGGTATCTCCTTCCACGGAAAGACATTCAGCCTGAATCTCTTTCCTTCCGATAATATCCAAAAAAAGGTCTGCTCCATTGTAGCCGGCTTGGCTATTCCGGGAAACCTGATCTGCAAAAACCTGGACATCAACCAGTCCCAAACGTTCATTGGGGGCTGGGCCGGGAAAACCTGGGATGCCGTTTATCCATATCTTCCTTGCCCGCGTAAATTCGCCTCTGTCTGCAACGGGTACGCATAGCATGGCTGCTGTTCCTGAAGCTGAAGCATTACGAACGACCGTGACCACATCAATATCCGCAAGACTAAGATTATTACCTTTTTGAATCTCTTTTAAAAATTCTCCCTCAGTCAAAACCAGAACATTCCCATGTTCAATCTTGCCATTAATCTCTGTGATTGACTTTTCTTTAACAAGCATAAATCAATACTCCCTATTTTTCCGGTATGGGTTCTATTGCTTCAATAAGATGAACCACCCTCTGTGGTAAATGATATCGCTCAATATTATCGATAAGTTGAATCATACACCCGGGGCAATTGTTGATAACAATGTCCGCTTCAGTCTCGGCTATGGATGCGATCTTATTTTTGGCTATCTTTTGTGAGAGATCATAATGACTCAAATTAAAGGTCCCCCCCATGCCGCAACAACCCTGGTTTTCCATTTCTATAAAATTATCTCCAAATACCTGTTTTAAAATCTTACGGGGTTGATCAATCACTCCCTGATAACGCGCCAAATGGCATGGGTCGTGATATGTAATCCGCAGATTTTCCGGCAGTATAGAGCGGTATCTAAGCGGTTTAAAACAAGCCAGCTCTACTAAGAATTCTGAAATATCTCTAACCCTTGATCCAAAATCTTTGAATTGAGCCTTTTCTTCTTTTCCTCTTGTAAGGCAGCTGGCCCAACCTTCTTTCAAGGCTGAACCACAGGTGGCACAACCTGTAACAACAAAATCCACCTTTGCTTGAGAAAATACGCGAATATTGTGCAGGGCCATTTCTCTGGCAGTTTCAAGATCACCACTATTAAAAACCGAAATCCCACAGCAACCCTGATCTTTAGGGAAAACAATTTCTATTCCTAATCGGGTGAGTACGGAAATCAGGGATTTTCCTATCTCGGGAAAACAAAATTCTGTGGCGCATCCGGAAAAATACCCCACCCGTATATTCCTGGTTTTAACACCGGTTACAGGCAAATGGATTTCAGATATCTGTTCACTCAATGATTTTTTTGCAATGGAAGGCAGTTGCCTTCCTCCTCCCAAACCAGCAAAGAACATCGGTATATGCCGAATTTTACCTTTTTTTTCAAGCGGTATATGATGAACTTTTTTATCGGGTTCTTTGGTAACAGGCAAAAGCCATTGAAGCTTTGAAGCAGTCTTGATGGCTGCTTTCATTTTTTTCCGATCCTTGAGCAACTTTCGAAAAACAATTGCTTTAGTAAAGGAAAGCCCGTCTCCTTTTGCTAACTCAACTCTTGCGGCCATAGTCAAGAGGTCCGTTCTTACACCTTGAGGACAAACCATTGTACACCTTCGGCATAAAAGGCACTTGCTGAAACGATCCTTTACTCCGTCTACAAGATCTTTGTGATTATTAAAAACTTTTTTCAATAAATGGTTTCGCCCCCGAGCCACATAGTCTTCATTTTGTTCTTCTGCGTAAACAGGACAAGACTGGAGACAAAGGCCGCATCCTATACACTTTTCAACCTCATCGCGTAATAAATCTAATTCCTTAAGTGATTTCATATTGTTTGTGTTACCCATATCTTATATAGTGTTTGAACGAAAACTCACCCATCTACTGCGTTGCTGCAAAATCCTGCCAAATTATAAGAGTGGCCTCATGTACAGTAGTACACTCCGGTTTCAAGATTTTTTGCGCCTTGTATATGGGCAACTTTGTGAGCATTGCTCCTCTACGAGCCGCCCAAACACGGGGTTTTCGGTCAGGCACTAAATATTCCAATGTTTTAACTCCATATCCGAGTCATTCAAAAAAAACTCCCCTTTGCCCATAATTTCTTTGAGGTATTCCGCAAGTTTCTGAGAACGAAAGCGATTGGATTGACGAAAAATAACCGGAATATCTGTATCAAAGGCATGAACCTGGCCTATTCTCCCCTTGGGAACATCTCCTTTACCCATAAAGGCACCACCTAAGCAATTAGCAGTACAAGCTCCACACCCGAAGCAAAGTATATCATTGATAGTTTTGTCCTTCCATGAAATAGCCCCCATAGGACAATAATACTCGGCCGAACACTGAAAGGAGCAGTAAATACATCGGTCAGGGTCAAACTCAACCTCAAGCTTTGCTGATGACCAGATATCGGAGTATTTGAGATCAATAAGGGGTATTCGATCACCTATATCAGCAAGATGCAGCGGAATATTTTCATCCAGATATCTTGAGAGATCATCAAGGATATTTTGATTTAAGATAGGAAATGGTACTGCAATAGAATTGATAACCTCCACACCGTTACCGGTCTTGAATCCCCCCATAAATTCAGGATCCATATTGACCATATCTGCCGCAACTGAAATAGCCCTCATTTTAGGATTGCTTCGTGTACCATAACCAATTACCACACCCGGTGATTTGTTCACCAATATTTTCATCCCGGCTCTGAATATCCTCGAATGCGGATCATTTTCAAGAGGATTCAACTCTCCGCTTCCGCTCATCCCCATTCCTCTAAGGACTGGTAACGGCCGGCAGGAAAATATAGAATGCGGATTTTCCCGATAGCTACTGAGGTTTTTGATATTGGCAAATCCGTAATAATTTTGAAAATCATTACGAAAGCTATATATTCTGGCAAACTTAAGCTGACTCAATGTAAAACAATTGTAGATGGTCTTTCCCTCGGAGGTTAGACACTCAATCTGGATCTCTTTTCCTTCCACAATATCTCTTAAAAGATGCCCTCCCCCGTAATGTCCTGCATAGTCACGGCTTTCTTGTGTTCCATAAACGACAGTATCAACCATGCCTGAATCTATGTATGCATCTGATCCGGAAAAACAGGGGACCCCGTTCAGCCATATTTTTTCAAGTCTTTTGAATGTTCCTTTTTCAGCTATAGGAAGAACTAACATAGCAGAGGTGCCGGACATTATTCCTCTGGTTGCTGTTGTCACAACGTCAACATCGGTGACTTTAAACTTACGTCCATCCCTGACTTCTTTTTTAAATTCCATGGCCGTCATGATAACGGCCTCTCCATTTTTTAATTTTTCGTTTATTTCAGAGATGGTCTGTTTTTGCACTGGCATATTAATTCTCCGTTAACCCAAAAACTCAATTTTACCCCAACCCACATATTCTGCCATGGCTCCGGCCACAGCAGCCATAGTACCCACGTTGGCTCTTGATTTAATCGCTGAAACAAACATCACCCATCTCACGAAGTCGTTTTTCACCCAATACAAAAGCAATGTCACGGGCATATCCAAAATATATTGTTTTCATGGTACACCTGGTGGCGCAGGCCGGCCAGAGCCCCTTCTTTGTGCGATCAATACAGAAATCACAGGATAAGGTTTTCTTACTTTTTTTTTCTGTTTCAGGGCAATTAATCCAAAAATTATATGGGCTATAGTATTCACAAGGTGATTCGCAGTGTCTGCAGGATAATGGAAGACACACTACACATCTTTCATTTTCTGGTTTTTCAAATCCAATGGCAATGGGTCTAAAAGGCCCTGAAGTCTCTGCACCTTTACGATGTTCAAGTTGGCAGGCTATCTCACATGATCCACATGAAATACATCGGTCAACATCAATCATCATGACTAACTCGTCAGGATCACATTTCTCTGGATCCATCATTTCTGTTTCAAATTTTTTACTGGAAAATAATATTTTCATATTCCTTTTTCCCGGGATATTAATTAACTGACGCCCTTTTTTCCAACATATTCAAAAACTCAATAACCTTATTTTTGTTTTTTATTCTATCTTCACCCTGCCTGTATAGTGTTACCATGGTAAAAGGCCTGATAAACTCATCTGAATCAGGTGCTTTAAAAAGGGAGTATGGGCTTTCACAACTAAAATGGGGCTGATAAGGATCTATTCCATCCGGGCACCATACCACTCTAGGATCTACATCTTCATTCAGCTGAATTGGAGCGGTTATACTGCCTTGTTCGTTTTCCACACTAATATTTTCACCGCTCTTAATATTAAGAATTTCAGCCAATTGAGGGTGAATCTGAAATATCGTGTCTTTTGTCCATATATCTCTATCAGATACAAAATATCCCCACTCTTTAACAAAGTCGACCAATGGAATAGTAATTAATATCAAGGGAAAATTCTTGTTGACCCCCTTTTTAACCTCTTTTCCTTCAACCTCATTAAAGCAGGAAAAGGAAATTTTACCGTCCAGAGTTGGAAACCGTTTGTCATCTAAGGCAGGCTGCTTTTTTTGTTGAAATAATATATTTTTCCCTCTGACATTACCCTGCCTGCCTATTAAAAACCGGGTTGTTTCAAATTCCAGATCTTCAGGTTCCATACATGGCCAGAGTAACCCCCCGGGTGGGTTTTGTTCCGGATCCAGCTTTTCAATGGAGACAGACCGTGTTAAAGGGTTTTGCTTCAATAAATAATTAATGGTTTCAGATGCGGCAGTAAGCCCGTCTTTTTCTTTCCAAGGGAAGGTTTCCCCCAAACCCAAAGAGTTGGCCAGGTCAAACCAGAATTCAAACGAAGACTTGCATTCAGCACGCGGAGCAACCACCTGGTGGTGCCATTGAAGCGCTCTGCCGTTGTTGTTTGCCACCAAACCTGAATATTCCAGCCATGAACTCATGGGAAATGAAACATGAGAATGATGAAAAGTCTCATCAGGGTAAGATGAAAGATGGGCAATAAAGGAAACATCTTTTAAAGCGCTCTTTGTTTTATTACCTTCTCGAATTTTTGCGCATGGATTACCATACCATATCATCGCATCAAGTTTGTTTTCTTGATCAAGAAGAATATTTTCCAGAGACAAATGGCGGGATATTTCTTTTTTTGGTTGAGTCTTACCATTATTCTGAAACAAGTCTTCCCAGGAAAATGGGGAGACATTCAAAAGGTTCAGCCCCCCTCCGGGAATGCCAACAGATCCCCGCAAACAAACCAGAGCGCCACACATCAACAGATCTTCTTCAGAAAGATGACGCTGGCTGATCCAATCCCCGGCCATAACCTGTACAGGCTGAACTCTTCCAATCAGGTCAACCGCTTTTTCCAGGTCTTCTTTTTTTATCCAGCAGGACTCTGCGACACTTTGGGGAGTAAAGGGCCGGACCCTTGATTTCATGCTGTTAAAATCCCTAACAACTTCCCCTAAGAACGATTCATCAATAAACCCCCTCTGAATTAAAAGATTCAATATTCCCTTAAGGACTAATGACTGAGTTCCAGGTTTTACTATTAAGCTGTGGCTAGCTTTGGAGGTTGTTATCGTCTTTTTTGAATCAATAACCAAAAGTGTTGAACCACGATCCCGCGCATCAATAATAGACCCAAAGGTTATCGGGTCTGAATTTGCCAAATCACACCCGTATAAAAGGATACACCTGCTATTGCACCAGTCCCGCTGGGAATTCATCAATAGCTGAGAGCCTTGAACTCCAAACATATTTCTGATTTGGCCATTTGAGCTGAAGGGTAATGGTAAAAATTGGGAGGGTGTGTTAGGAATACCAAAATGTTCAGCAAATAAGCTGGCGCCAGCAAAAAAGTCAAAAGGAGCACTCTCATCCCCATATATGCAAATAGAGTCTTTTCCCTTTCTATCAGATATCTCCTGCAGGTTTTCTGTAGTGAAACAAAGCGCTTCTTCCCAGCTTACAACCTGAAATGGGTCTTTGAGGCTGCGCCTTATCTGTGGATGAACAAGTCTTTTTGTATTTTGAAGGTGATAATTGCTAAGCAATCCTTTAGGACAAAGAGAACCTTTATTTACGGGATGTTCTTCATCTCCATACATGCCTGCAATGGCCCCACCTTTTAAAAACACCTTAAGACCACAACCCGTAGGACAATTACAACAGGTTGTTCTCCGGATGGAATCATATTCGCCAATCGGTTCCTGCTTTTTTCTGAAAGTCATCTACCCATCTCTTAGTTTCTTTAAAATTCTCAATCGCCCGGACCATCTTCGGTTGAGTAAACGATAGAAAAGAAATTGTTTCTTGTCAATATACCAGGTAAAAATACCAGGTAAAAATAAAACAACTATGGTTATGGGAAAATGTTAATATTTTGTAAATATAAAATATTAACAAAAGACCAACTATAGCTTCATATGGTTAGACCATTTCAAATTTTTATCGCTTTGCCAGTTATGGGTTTTTGACAATCGTCATGAAAACCCTGAACTTTTTTTGGTTGACGACATATGGTATATGGGCTACAGAAAGCTAAAATCCGGCTATAGAAGCGCTTTTTAAGCTGTTCGCGGTTTTTTAAAATTTAATGGGTTGGAAGATCTGTATGGCACAGCTATAATTAAAAAATGTTAGTGTGCGATTTGGCGGACTGCTGGCATTATCCAATTTGAGTTTTACAATCGGAAACGGTGGAGTTGTTGGGCTGATCGGGCCAAATGGTGCAGGGCCTCCAAAGGGATTGTGGGATCTAT
>JAHJDU010000610.1 GCA_018812385.1 Pseudomonadota bacterium | reverse complement strand
TACTTTTAGCCTGGCAACGGCGACCCTGCCTCAAATGGCGGTGACAGAGTATCTGCAATCCGGCGGGTATGAGCTGCATATGCGAAAAGTGCGCCGGGCCTATGCCTACAATGTCTCCCGGATGTATGAAGCGGTGATCCGACTGGGTGAAATTGTCGGGAAAATGGTTTAACAACAGAACCGATTAAACCCAAGCAGGGGAATTAATAATTTTCAATCTTTTTAAACAAAATCCAGATTATTTCCTTCTCACCACTTTAATTGCCTTATTTTATTTCAGGAAGCTTTTAACCCAACCTGGCACGGGCACACTATGTTGTGCCCGTGCCAGGTTGGGTGCATATTTCAACCTTTACATATTTTTTTATACGTCTCTGGACTAAAAGCAAGTTCCTATATGTTGATATGTTATCTTACATAGAAATACATTGCGCCTGGCATCTGTGGTGTGATACCGATATGACTTATAGTCATTGGTTTTTTACAAAATCCTGAAGGAGAGATAAGGCCATTTTATCTGATATAAAAAAGGAGGCGAGCATGGAAAAGAAAATACATTACGGATGGATTATAATTTTCATGGGGTTGGTTACAACGGTTGCGGCGCATGGTTTTGGACGAATGGCCTATACGATTTTACTGCCGGCCATGAAGGATGGGCTTAATTTTGATTATACCCAGCTGGGGCTTCTGGGAACGGGAAATTTTATCGGTTATTTATCCATGGCGATTATAGGAGGATTCCTGGCAGCCAGGTTTGGTACAAGAACTATAATTTCCCTGGCTTTGTTACTCATGGGGATCACCATGATACTTACAGGCCTGGCCAAATCCTTTGGGTTTGCCTTTTCCATGCGTTTATTAACGGGTCTGGGAAATGGTGCGGCTTATGTGCCTGCCATGGCCCTGGGGTCGGCCTGGTTTTCCATTAAAAAACGCGGTTTTGCCACGGGGATTGTTTCCGGGGGCATTGGACTGGGGACATTTTTATCAGGGATAATTGTACCCTTTCTTCTGACATCATATGGAGCTGATGGCTGGCGTTATTCATGGTATATTCTTGGAACTATTGTTATTGTAATCGCCATAATTGTATTTTTATTTTTACGGAACCAGCCCGAGGATAAAGGTCTGCTTCCCGTGGGACAGGAAGAAAAAGAAAAAATCCAAACTTCCTCGTCAAAAAATAAGGTCTCCTCTCTGGATTGGAAAAAAGTATACAGGATGAAGGGCATGTGGTATCTGGGGGTTGTTTATTTTTTTTACGGCCTGTCCTACATTATCTATATGGTTTTTTTTGCAGCATACCTGGTGAAAGAGATGGGCTGCACAGAGGCATGGGCAGGTGGGTTATGGGCCATGGTCGGTGGATTAAGCATTTTTTGCGGCGTGATCTGGGGAAGCATATCAGACCGAATCGGCCGTGGTAAAGGTGCTGCCCTGGCATATCTTGTCCTTGGAGTTTCATACATCGTCTATGCGTTAGTCAAGTCTGAAGCTGGTTTTTATTTGTCTGCCTTTCTTTTCGGTTTAACGGCATGGAGCATTCCAACCATTATGGCTGCTGCTGCCGGAGATTTTGTCGGTCCCAGACTTGCCCCTGCAGGACTGGGTTTTATAACGCTTTTCTTTGGAATCGGTCAATCCATAGGCCCGTCTCTGGGAGGCTATCTTGCAGATGTGAGCAACTCTTTTACGCTTCCGTTTCTTATTGCCGGAGGAATCTCTTTTGTGGGGATGATTTTTTCATTTTATATAAAAAAACCTCTTGAAAATATTTGATCAAAGGGGATTCAATCTAAAGGAGGTGAATATGGATGATAAAACCCGTCAGCAAGCGATCTTTGATCATATTCAAAAAGATGCTTTTGCCAATTATCTTGGGGCAAAAGTAGAAATCATTAAGCCGGGGCACAGCCGTGTATCCCTTATAGTTAAAGATCATATGACCAATTTTCACGGATCCACCCATGGCGGTATTGTTTTTGCCATCAGTGACATGGCATTTGCTGCCGCCTGCAATTCCCACGGAAAAGTTGCCGTTGCCCTGAATGTGAGCATCTGTTTTTTAAAACCCTCCTATCCAGGAGATCATCTGGTGGCAGAGGCAGAAGAAGAACATAATGGCAGGCGAACATCATTGTATAATATTAAAATTTATAATAAAGATAGCGGCGAGCTTATTGCAAAAAGCCAGGATCAGGCGTATAGGAAAAATGACTGGTTTGTGCCCAAAAAATAATCAACTACCCATTTGAGCTTAGGCATTTGAGACCTACATGGGAACAGGAGAATAATGTTTGTGAAAAATACACCATGGTCATTGATAACCATCCTCATTGTATTGGCAGGCCTTGCCGGTGCTGGCTGGCTTTATCTTCATCCATCCGGCAACCCGGAAAAAAAGGAACAGGGTGGCAAACACATTAACCCCGTACCCGTGGAGGTGGACGTCATTAAGCAGGGCCCCATCCACTTACGACTGCCCTTCAGCGGCACCCTGGAGGCCAGGGCTGAGTTT
Source organism: Pseudomonadota bacterium (assembly GCA_018812385.1). GTDB lineage: Bacteria > Desulfobacterota > Desulfobacteria > Desulfobacterales > Desulfobacteraceae > Desulfobacula. Next base: position 22,633 of record JAHJDU010000610.1, on the reverse strand, counting down.
GTGGTGTCTCCCAAGATCGGAGGCAGGATTCTATCCCTGGCCGTGGATTTGTCAGATATAGTTAATAGAGGGTAGCTGGTTGCCGAACTTGACAGTGATGAGGCGTTCCAGGCGGTTCTGCAGGCCAAGGCTGATCTTGCCGTTGCCAATGCCACACAGATTGAGACGGAAAGCTCCCTGAAAATAGCTGATCGGGAGTTTGAACGGATAAAACTCCTTAAACAAAGAGGTATTGCATCGGATTCTCAGTACGATTCAGCAATGGCTAACCAGCTGGTAAAGCATTCCCTGCTGGAGGTGGCCAGGGCCCAGGTCATGCGTGGAAAATCCCTGCTGGAGGCGGCCAACATCCGTCTTGGATATTCCCGGGTGACAGCAGACTGGCCCGGCGACGATGATCAGCGCCTGGTGGCCGAGCGTTATGTTGATGAGGGGCAGACTGTCTCTGCCAATACGCCCCTGCTTCTCATTTCCAAGCTTGAGCCGATTACAGGTATTGTCCATACCACGGAAAAAGACTATGCCAGCTTAAGCCCTGGCCAGCCCGTCTCCCTGACTACAGATGCCTATCCAACAGAGATTTTTTATGGGAAGGTCGACCGGATATCACCGGTTTTCAACAAAACCACCCGCCAGGCCAGAATAGAGCTGGCCATCGCCAACCCGGGACTCAGGCTTAAACCCGGCATGTTCATACGGGCCACCGTTGATGTCAGGACCATTCCCAATGCCACTCTTGTCCCTGAGATGGCCATTACATCACGAAGGGACCAGACCGGGGTATTTATCGTCAATGAAAAAGATTTGATAGTCTCCTGGCACCAGGTTACTATGGGTATCATCGAAGACAGATACGCACAGGTGGAAGGCAATGGGCTGTCAGGACGGGTGGTCATCCTTGGACAACATCTGCTGGACCACGGGTCTAAAATCAGCATCCCTGATCAAAAAGGCATTGAAAATAATCCGGACACCTCGGGGAACAACAAATGAACCTGCCTGAATTCAGTGTCAAACGCCCAATTTTCACCACCATGGTAACCCTGATCATTGTCATCATCGGCAGTGTGTCCCTGGATCGCCTGAGGATAGATTACCTTCCCACCATTGAACTGCCAACCCTTGACATCCGCACCAACTATGATGGGGCCAGTCCCGAGGTCATGGAGCGTCTGGTCACCCAGATTCTGGAAGAGATCGTTGCCACTGTGCCGGGAGTGGAAGAAATGACATCCCAATCCTCGGAAGGCAACAGCAACATCAGCGTACGATTTGCCTGGAACACGAATATTGACACGGCTGCCCTGGATGTCACCTCAAGAATCGAAGATGAGATTAATGAACTTCCCGACAATATTGTTCGACCCAGAATACGGAAATTTGATATTGGCAGTTTCCCAGTGGTCCTGTTAGGGATATCCAGCGATATGGATCCTGTTGAACTGACCCAGCTCATCGAGAATCAGATCCGGTACCGGTTTGCCCGTATTCCAGGAGTGGCCCAGGTCGACGTTTTCGGCGGTTTTGACCGGGAGGTCCGCATTGAGCTGGACCCGGACAAAATCAAGGCATTGGGACTACCTTTTGACAAGGTTATCCAGGCAATCCGTAATGCCAATCTGGAACTGCCCGCCGGCAAAATTGAGAAGGGCCGTTTTGAAGTAACCCTTTCCTTGCCCTCGGAATTCATTAACTTGAACCAGATTCGCAATACTATCATTTCCCGCCAAGGAGGCACCCTGGTACGTCTGGGTCAGATTGCCGAGGTCAAGGACACCTATACAAAACTAACACGCGTCATCCGGGTCAATGGCCAGCGCGGTATTCGCGTGGGCATCCGGAAACAGGCCAATGCCAATACAGTGGAAGTATCAAGACAGATACTGTCGGAAATTGAATCTGCCAACAAAGCCTTTCCAAGGATTCGAATCGTTCCTGTAATTAATCAGGGGAATTTTATCGAACGGTCCATTGCCAATGTCACCAGGTCCGTTCTTTATGGCGGTGGTCTTGCCATTGTGGTGCTGCTCTTTTTTTTGAGAAGCATCACCAGTACCCTGATCATTTCCCTGTCCATACCTATTTCACTCATTGCAACTTTTGCCCTTATCTACTTTGGGGGATTCACTCTGAATCTCATGAGTCTTGGAGGGCTTGCCCTGGGTGTCGGGATGATGGTGGACAGTTCCATTGTAGTGCTTGAAAATATCTACCGCCGAAGGAATGAACACGGTGAAAAGCCTCGCAAGGCTTCGGTGAAGGGTGCCATGGAGGTTGCTCCGGCCATTGTTGCCAGTACCCTTACCACCCTGGTTATCTTTTTGCCCCTGGTGTTTGTCCGGGGTGTATCAGGTATTCTTTTCCAGGAGCTGGCCTATGTGGTTATGTTCTCTTTAATCTGCTCCCTGCTTATTGCCTTGAGCCTGGTACCCATGCTCTCGGCCCGGTTCATGAAAGCCAAAACCCAAAATGAGGCTCAGTCCAAAGATTTTGAATCCAGTTTTACGGGACGGCTGTCCACAGGGTCGGACCGATTATACCAGAAATTTTCCAACCAATACCGGGATTTTCTTCTATGGGTGCTGCGCCACCGGTTTATAGCGGTTCTTACAGCTGTGGCAGCCCTTTCGGCCAGTCTTCTTCTTATCCCCTATATCGGTACGGAGTTTATACCGCCCAGCGATGAAGGCGAGGTCCGGGTTATAGGTGAAATGGAGCTTGGAACCCGTCTGGATCTAATTGATCGGCAAAGCCGGATCATGGAAAGCATTGTATCGGATTCTGTTCCAGAGATGGTGTCGTCCGTGGTTAGCGTGGGGTCAAGCGGACGGCGGCCAAATGACATGTCCCGGTCACAAATCAATCTTTCCCTTAAGCCGGCAATGGAACGGCAGCGATCCAATACCCAGATTGCAGCCGATCTTCGCAAACGCCTGGACGGAAAAGTTCCGGCCATGAAAATACAGACCCGGGCTCCCCAGGGGCAGTTTTTGCTGGAACGGATTCTGGGAAGCAATGACGGCCTGACTATAGAGGTTCGCGGTTTTGAGCTTTCCATCCTGGAAGCGCTGGCCCGGCAGGTGTCCCAGGCCATTGAAGGCTTGCCTGGTATTACTGATGTGGAAACCGACAAAATAGCGGGCATCCCCCGGCAGGAAATTCGTATTGATAGAGATAAAATAGGAGATCTTGGTCTGAACGTCAGCGATGTGGCAAAAGCCATAGAAACAGCCGTGGCAGGATCAAATGCCGGTGAATTCAGGATTGACGGCAATTCCTACAGAATTTTTGTTCAGCTCAAGGATGCAGAAAAGCGATCCATTGACGAAATCCTTGACCTGACCTTGACAACGGCTAACGGCGACCCCGTTCCCCTGAAAAGCTTTGTGACCACCCAGCCCGGCCTCGGGCCGATTCTCATCGATCGCAGGAACCAGCAGAGACAGGTCAGGGTTATGGCCAATGTAACAGACAGGGATATGGGATCTGTGGCAACACAGGCCCAGAGTCTCCTGGATCAGATTCCCAGGCCTGTTGGGTATGATCTCAGGGTTTCAGGATCATGGGAGGAACAGCAGAAGTCCTTTAACGAACTAATGGTATCCCTGATCCTTGCCCTGATACTTGTATATATGGTCCTTGCCTGCCAGTATGAATCCCTGATCAATCCTCTGGTGGTCATGATGTCCGTGCCCCTTGCAGCTGTGGGAGTGCTGATCACACTGTTTTTGACCAAGACCACCCTGAATCTTCAGTCCTATATCGGCTGTATCATGCTGGGCGGCATTGTGGTAAACAATGCCATTCTTCTGGTAGATCAGGCCAGTCAGCTGGTTCACAAAGGAATGCTGGTACGGGATGCCGTGGCAGAAGCCGGCCGCAGGCGCCTTCGTCCCATCCTTATGACAACCCTTACCACCATTCTGGCCCTTGTTCCCCTGGCCCTGGGTATGGGCGAAGGTGCAGAAGCCCAGGCTCCCCTGGCAAGAGCGGTCATCGGCGGTCTTACCGGCTCAACCCTGATCACGCTGGTGCTGATTCCAGCTGTTTATTCCCTTTTTCATCCCCAAGAGGTTAGAAAACACAAATGAACATGGCAAATCTGCAAAAAACCCAATTTATACCCCTCATTTCAGCCCTTGTGATATTGGTTGCAAGCGTTGGCTGTATCCGACCTGATCACTGGCCTGCCTATGAACAATCTTTAACCCAGACCATTTTGGAAGAAATCCCCACATCCCAGTCAGAACATAAAGAGATTGACAGTCTGCCGGACCCGGTCATGCATAGTGGAGTTCCAACAGGAAACAGCCTCAGTCTGTCTCTGGATCAGGCCCTTGTCATGGCCCTAGAAGCCAACTCAGGCCTCAGGGTGGAAAAATACAATCCTGTCCTTGCCAACCTTTCCGAAGAGATTGAACGTGGCAGGTTTGATCCGGAACTATTTTCCGAGTTCAGCATTGCCAGGGACCGGACACAAGAAAAGGATCCCGATACCAGCACCTGGGGGCGGGCCGGGGAACAGAGCCATAACGCCCTTATCGGTCTATCCCAAAAACTTCCTTCAGGGACGGATATCGAGGTTGGTGTTGCACATATGATTGATAACACTTACCAAGGACCTGAGGAACAGAAACTTCGAATGGGAATGACGGTTACCCAATCATTGCTACGTGGGTATGGTCCTTTAGTGAACCTGGCCAGTATCCGGCAGGCCCAATTAAATACAGCCGCCACCATCTATGAACTGCGTGGGATCACGGAAGCACTTCTTGCCGATACGGAGACTGCATACTGGGACCATGTCCTTGCCCGGCAGGAAATCGATATTTTCGAAAACTCCCTGGACATTGCAAAAAAGCAATTGTCTGAGGTTGAACAACGCATTGAAATAGGAACCCTCCCCCCCATTGAGTCTGCTGCTGCAAAGGTTGAAGTAGCCCTGCGTGAACAGGCCCTGATCAATGCCAAAAGCAGATTTGAGGAGAGCCGGCTGCGCCTGCTCTTTTATATCCATCAGGGCCGGGACGGACAATATGACCTTCAGGTCCAAACAACCAGCGCTGCTGTATCTGAACCTGAAACTATAGTCGTACCGGAAGATCACCTCCAGCTGGCCGATCAATCCAGATCAGATTTACAGGAAGCCCGGTTGCGGATGAAACAGCACCGGTTGGAAATCGTGAAAACACGCAACGGTATACTTCCCCGCCTGGATCTGTTCATCAGTCTGGGAAAGACCGGGTATGCCGACTCCTTTTCCGGTTCTTTCAAGGCCATGAACGATTCCTTCTACGACCTTTCCGCCGGCATAAAATTCAGCCGGACACTGGGCAATCGGAGCACACAGGCTAAGGACCGTGCGGCAAGGGTTACCCTGAAACAGGCACAGGAAGCATTGGAAAACATGAGGCAGATCATTCAACGGGATGTTCGAATTGCACTGAATGACTTGGACCGAGTCAAGCAGCAGATCCCTGCAACCCGGGTGACGCGCATACACCAGCAGGAATCTGTAAAGGCTGAACAGGAACGTTTTGAGGCAGGCACCAGCACTGGTCTTATAGTGGCCCAGGCCCAGCGTGACCTCCTGGCAGCTCATATCCTGGAAAAGGAAGCCATCATAGATTACAATAAAGCTTTAGTAAAACTTTACCTGGCTGAAGGCAGCCTGCTGGAAAGACGGGGAGTACACACTGCCTCATTTCTGTCAGAACCTTTGCCTTGAATCCTTACAGACAGAGACTGCCGAAAACATGGCTCGAAGGCCAATGAACGATTCCCTGCAACCCATCCCCCGACCTCCTCGGTAAAGTTCAGTTCCAACCTCGATTTATATTTAAATCTACTTACTTTAACCCGGCATTCGGCAAAACTACCTTGCCAAAAATGCAACCTTTATGTTATTTAGACAAACCTGATTTGCAAAGAAAATATGCAAGTCCATAAAATGATCCTGGTTTGACCCGGATATTAATATAAAACCAATGGTAAACAGGCGTAAATTTTTATGAAAGCATTATTAGCCCTTGAAGATGGCAGAACTTTTCCTTGCAGGAGCTTTACCGGGCCCGGAGAAGCGAATGGGGAGGTCGTGTTCAATACCAGCATGACTGGATACCAGGAAATCCTGACTGACCCTTCCTACTATGGTCAGATGGTTACCATGACCTATCCCTTGATCGGAAACTATGGAGTCTGCCCTGAAGACATTGAATCTGACAGAATTCATGTTGCAGCATTTATTGTGAAAGAATACCAGGATTTTCCGAGCAATTTTCGATCCAGAGGAACCCTGGCAGATTATCTGATAAAAGGGCATGTCCTGGGCATAGAAGATCTGGATACAAGGGCACTGACCCGACATATTCGAAAATCCGGTGCCATGCGGGCCGTCATATCCACATCAGATTTTGATCCTGACTCTCTGGTTCAAAAAGCCAGACAGAGTCCTTCCATGCAGGGAAGTGATCTTGTGGGCAAAGTTACCACGAAAAAACCCTATTTCTGGAGATATAACAAGCCAGACTATATTGATATCAATAAATTGGAAGACCCTTTAATCTGGCGTTTTAAGGGCAAAAAACATTCTGTTGTCGCCCTTGATTTCGGCATTAAATACAATATTATCCGATGTCTTGAAAAAGCCGGATGTGAAGTTCTTGTGGTTCCTGCAAAAACAGATGCCAATACCATAAAGCATTTAAACCCTGGCGGTATCTTTCTGTCCAATGGCCCAGGAGACCCTGAACCTGTGACCTATGCTGTTGACACCATAAAAAAACTTCTAGGGTTTGTTCCCATATTCGGTATCTGCCTTGGCATGCAGCTTTTAGGCATTGCCATGGGCGGTAAAACCATGAAAATCAAATTCGGCCACAGGGGCGGTAATCAGCCCGTGAAAAACCTTTCAACCAACAAGGTTGAAATCACCTCCCAGAATCATGGATTTGCCGTGGATTTAAATACCATTGGTAAAGATCATTGTGCCATGACCCATATTAACCTGAATGAAGATTCCCTTGAGGGCCTTAAAAATGATGCCCAAAAGGTCTTTGCCGTACAATATCATCCCGAAGCTTCCCCAGGACCCCACGACGCAGCCTATCTTTTTAACCAATTTGCAAAAGTGATTCAAAATGCCAAAGCGTGAAGACATTAAAAAAATCCTGATCATTGGTGCAGGTCCGATCATTATCAGCCAGGCCTGTGAGTTTGATTATTCAGGCACCCAGGCCTGTAAAGCCTTGAAAGAGGAAGGCTATGAAGTAATACTGATCAATTCAAACCCTGCCACCATCATGACCGACCCTGAAACGGCTGACAAGGTTTATATTGAGCCGGTAACCGTTGAAACCCTTATCAAGGTCATAGAAAAGGAAAGGCCGGATGCACTTTTACCCACCCTGGGCGGTCAGACCGCTTTGAACACAGCTATTGAAGCTGCTAAAACAGGTGTCCTTGAAAAATATAATGTTGAGATGATCGGCGCGTCAGTTGAGTCAATTAATAAAGCCGAAGACCGGGAACTTTTCAGAAATGCCATGAACAAAATAGGCTTAAAAATTCCCAAAAGCGGTTTTGCCACCAATCTGCAGGAAGTTGAAGAGGTCTCAAAGCGCATTGGCTTTCCCATCATTGTAAGACCCAGCTTCACCCTTGGCGGAACGGGTGGCGGGGTTGCCTATAATATGGAAGAGGTTGCCCTCCTTGCAAAGGCAGGACTTGACGCAAGCCTGATCACTCAGGTCATGCTGGAAGAATCCGTTCTTGGCTGGAAAGAATATGAGCTGGAAGTCATGCGGGATCATGCAGATAATGTGGTTATAATCTGTTCCATTGAAAATATTGATCCCATGGGCGTTCACACGGGCGATTCCATCACTGTGGCCCCGATCCAAACCCTTTCTGACAAGGAATACCAGAAACTTCGGGATGCTTCCATTGCCATTATGAGGGAGATCGGCGTGGACACTGGCGGATCAAATGTTCAGTTTGCCATCAATCCTGAAAACGGTGATATGATTGTGGTGGAGATGAACCCAAGGGTATCCAGAAGTTCGGCTCTTGCCTCCAAAGCCACGGGATTTCCCATTGCAAAAATTGCAGCCAAGCTGGCTGTGGGTTACACCCTGGATGAAATTCCCAATGATATCACAGGAAAAACCCTTGCCTGTTTTGAACCCTCCATTGATTATTGCGTGGTAAAAATCCCAAGATGGACCTTTGAAAAATTTCCCGAAGCCCAAGATGTTCTGACCACGTCCATGAAATCCGTGGGGGAAACCATGGCCATAGGCAGGACCTTTAAAGAAGCATTTCAAAAAGGAATTCGATCCCTTGAAATAGGCAGGGCAGGATTTGGTGGTGATGGAAAAGATCCGCTTCCCGGAAGTGTTGCCGGCAACGAATTAGAATACAAGCTTTCCACACCCAATTCTCAACGGCTATTCTACATAAAATATGCCATTGAGCACGGCATGCCCATTACCATGATCTATGAAATGACCGGGATTGACCCCTGGTTCCTCAACCAGATGAAGCAGATCGTGGATCTTGAAAAACAGATAACGCTTGCCGGCAAAGATCTTCCCAGGGACCTCCTGGAAAAAGCAAAAAAATACGGGTTCTCGGATGTGCAGCTGGCACACCTGACAAATATCACGGCCAGGCAGATTGAACAGACACGAAAAGACCTTGGCATTGTACCGGTTTACAAACTTGTGGATACCTGTGCCGCAGAATTTCGGGCTGCCACCCCTTATTACTACTCCACCTATGAAACAGAATGCGAAGCAAGGGTATCGGATAAAAAAAAGGTCATCATTCTGGGCGGTGGCCCCAATCGGATAGGCCAGGGCATTGAATTTGACTATTGCTGTGTTCATGCCTCTTTTGCGCTGAGAGAAGAGGGGGTGGAATCCATCATGGTCAATTCCAACCCTGAAACAGTGTCTACGGATTATGACACCTCGGATAAGCTCTATTTTGAACCTTTAACCCGGGAAGATGTCCTTCACATTGTTGAGAAAGAAAAACCCTATGGGGTAATTGTCCAGTTTGGCGGGCAGACCCCTTTAAACCTTGCCACTGATCTTCAAAAAGCTGGGGTTCCCATCATAGGCACCAGTCCTGAAAGCATTGACCGGGCCGAAGACAGGGACCTATTCCAGGCAATGCTCAACAAACTTGGACTTTTGCAGCCTGAAAACGGAATTGCGTACTCCTATGAAGAAGCCAGAAAAGTCGCAAGGGATATCGGGTATCCTGTCATGGTTCGTCCTTCTTTTGTCCTGGGCGGCCGTGCCATGAAAATTGTATATGATGAAAGCGACCTTGAAGAATACTTTAATCTGGCGGTCCAGGCGTCTCCCGATAAGCCTGTGCTTATTGACAAATTCCTTGAAGAGGCCTTTGAACTGGATGTGGATGCCATTTCAGACGGTGAAAAAACCATAATCGGCGGCATGATGGAGCACATTGAAGAAGCCGGTATTCATTCCGGGGACTCTGCCTGCGTGCTGCCGCCATATTCCATTTCTCAAAAACACATTGATGAAATGACAACTGCCACCAAAGCCATTGCCAAAGAACTGAAGGTTAAAGGCCTTATGAACATCCAATTTGGTATCATGAAAGGAAAAGTATATATTATAGAGGTGAATCCAAGGGCTTCAAGGACTATTCCCTTTGTATCCAAAGCCATTGGTATCCCCCTTGCCAAGCTTGCAACAAAGATCATGCTGGGCAAAACCCTTGATGAACTTGGACTGACAAAAGAAGTTATCCCGCCTTACTATTGCGTTAAAGAAGCGGTCATGCCCTTTGATAGGTTTGATAATGTTGATCCGGTTCTAGGCCCTGAAATGAAATCCACGGGTGAAGTAATGGGAATTGATAAAGATCTTGGGGCTGCAGTGGCCAAAGCCCAGTTTGCAGCCGGACAAAAACTGCCCACTCAGGGCACTGTCTTTATCAGTGTCCAGGATAAGGATAAAATGGCTGCCCTGACCGTTGCCAAAAGCTTTCATGAAATGGGATTCACCATCATGGCCACACGGGGAACCAGCCTTTTCCTTGAAGAGAATGGTGTTCCAACAAAACTTGTCAAAAAAGTCTCTGCCGGCCGGCCCCATGTAGTGGATGCCATGACAAACAACGAAATCCAGTTGATTTTAAACACAGGTGCATCAAGCCAGACCAAACGGGATGGATATGAAATAAGGCGTGCTGCTATAAAGTATAAAATCCCTTATGCCACCACAACAGATGGTACAAGGGCTATCTGCAGTGCTATCCAGGCCCTGAAAAAAGAAGGTCTTAGTGTTAAATCCATTCAAGAATATCACCGGGAAAATAAACATGGATAATCCAAGAATTGAGAGTGAAAGACCCAAAGATGAATGTGGTGTTTTTGGGCTGTATAGACATACCGAAGCTGCAAAAATCACCTATTTTGGCCTTTATGCCCTCCAGCACAGGGGCCAGGAAAGTGCCGGTATTTCTGTAAACCGGGGGGAAAATGATAAGATTTTCTCTCACAAGGGTATGGGGCTTGTTCCGGAAATCTTTAACATTGAGGATCTTGAAAGGATTGAAGGCGGTTCCGCCATCGGTCATGTCAGGTATTCCACTACGGGGGATTCTGTTCTAACCAATGCCCAGCCCTTTGTTGTCAACCACAGGCACCGCTCTTATGCCGTGGCCCATAACGGGAATCTTGTCAATGCTCACATCCTTAAAGAAGAGCTGGAAGAACAGGGCTCCATCTTCCAGACGACAATGGATTCAGAGGTTTTCCTCCATCTATTTATTAAAAACCTGATTAAAGGAGATGTTGAGAGTGCGGTTTTAAAGGCTGTTTCAAAAATTGAAGGGGCCTATTCCATGATCCTTTTAACCTGTAAGGGTGAAATCATCGGCATGAAAGACCCCAATGGCTTCAGGCCTTTGGCTCTTGGAAAACTCAACGGCCATTATGTCCTGGCATCTGAAACATGCGCCTTTGATCTGATCCAGGCAGAATTCATCCGGGAACTTGATCCGGGAGAGATCGTCATCATTAATGAAGACGGTATTAAAAGCATTAAACACCCCAAAGGTGCCAAGCATAAATCCTTATGCATATTTGAATATATCTACTTTGCCAGACCCGACTCCACCATTGACGGGAAAAACGTCTATGAAATGAGAAAAGCACTTGGCCGACGACTAGCCAAAGAAGCCCCTGTGGATGCTGACCTTGTCATGCCATTTCCAGATTCAGGCAATTATGCTGCCATAGGCTATGCCAGGGAATCGGGTATTCCCTTTGAAATGGGCATGATCCGGAACCATTATGTGGGTCGAAGCTTTATCCAGCCTACGCAATCTATGCGTGATTTTACTGTCCGGGTAAAACTCAACCCCGTTAGAGAACTGATCAAAGGCAAAGATATTATTATTATTGAAGATTCCATCATTCGGGGTACCACAGCAAAGACCCGGGTCAAGGCATTGCGGGAACTTGGAGTAAAAAAAATCCATATGCGGATCTCCTGTCCGCCCCATAGATTCCCCTGCTATTATGGTATTGATTTTTCTTCCAAAGGCGAACTGATTGCTGCCCAGAAATCCGGTGATGATCTCAGGGATTACCTGGGTCTTGATTCTTTGCATTATCTTTCCATTGAAGGTATGATGGAAGCCTCCGGGGTAAAAAACCCGGATCAAAGCTTTTGCAAAGCCTGTTTTGACGGAGATTATCCTGTTCCTTTTGATCCGACGTTTACCAAACAATGTATGGGATAGTATGCTAAAACAAACAGTTGCCTTTTCAAAAGATTCCTCTAATCTGTTTTTTCATATCTTAACAAAGTGCAATCTTTCCTGTACCCATTGCTATATTAGTAAAGATCAACACGGGGATAACACCCTTGATATTGAAACCATACGTAACTGGCTCTTTCTTTTTTCAAATAGGCCTGCTTTAAATAAAGGCGATTCAAATAAAGCCGGACAGACCAATATCATTTTTTTAGGGGGTGAGCCCACCCTTCATCCTGATCTTTACCTGGCTGTGAAAGAGGCGAAACGCCTTGGGTTCAAATCCATCACAATCGATACCAACGGGTATTTATTTCATAATATCCTGGAAAAAATTTCCTGTGATGAGATTGATTTTTTTTCTTTTTCTCTGGATGGAGCCACGAAAGAGACCAATGATGCCATCAGAGGAGAGGGAAGCTATGATAAAGTAATGGTGGGTATCCAAAAAGCCTGCGCCAAAAACTTTTCCTGTTCCATGATCTATACTGTGTCAGATATTAATATTCATGAACTTGAGTTGATGCCTGATTTGATTAAGACACTGGGTATCAAACGCTTTTTTATCCAGGTGATTGGCATAAGAGGTAAATCCTCAAAAATGGAGGGGAAACTTCAGGTCTCAAAAGAAACCTGGCTTAACATTATTCCAAAAGTCGCAGAAACGATTGCTTCCCATGGCATTATGGTAACCTTTCCAAAGGTGTTTCTGGACAAAACCGAATCTTTCCAATGTGCGGGCAATGTGGCTGAAAATTATTTTGTATTCCCCAATGGCAGGGTATACCAATGCCCTATTTGCGAAGATTTCCCTTTGCATTCCTATGAAATAAAAGACAATCTATTAATCACAACACCCAAAATTAATGAGAAAGATTTGTTTGGCCTTACCATTCCGGAAGGCTGCGTCATGAACAAAATCATTCAACCCCAGAACCTTTCTTACAACAAAAAAGGTGATCCTGAACATCAAATTGCCTGCTGCATGCTCAAAGAAGAGATTTTTATTTAAAAGGGATAAACCGTGTCAAAAATAACGATCAGAAAAGCAACCATTGAAGATGCGCAAGTGATTCTAGGCTTTGTACATGAACTTGCAAAAGAAGAAAAGGCTGAACATGAAGTTGAAACCAGCAAGGAACAGCTGGCAAAAACTTTATTTGGGAAAAATTCAACATCACATGTCATCATCTGTGAAGCAGAAGGTGTCCCTATTGGCCATGCGGTTTACTTTTTTAACTACTCCACATGGCAGGGGAAAAACGGGCTCTACATAGAAGATCTTTATATTCTTGGGTCTACGCCGATGTTTTTAGCGAATTACTTTATCTTTTTTCTTTTTTTCTTATTCTTTTTTTCCCAGTCTTCCTGCTCTTTGATTAAATCCTGGTAATTTTCTGTCTCATTGGCAAAGGTGATGGTATCGTCATGCTCCTTTTTAGTGATGGGAATCATTTCAATTTTTTTATTTAAAAAACCCTGGATTGCGTCAAGAAGTTCTTTTTCTTCTGTGCTGCAAAAGGATATGGCAATGCCTTTTTTAACACCCCTGCCTGTTCTTCCCACTCTGTGGACATAATTTTCGCTTTTTTCAGGAAGATCATAATTAATGACATAATGAACATCGGCAATATCAATGCCCCTGGCACTTACATCAGTGGCTATCAAAATATTCATTTCGCCTGCTTTAAACCGGTTCATCACATCTGTTCTGTCCTTTTGATCTTTTTCCCCATGAATGGTTGCAGATTTAATATTCCCTCTTTCAAGGGCTTTTGCTACCCTTTCCGCCCGGACCCTGGTTCTGACAAAAACAATAATCCTGGCTTCAGGGTTATCATTGATGAATCTTCGTAAAAAAAAGCGTTTGTCATCCATTTCAACAAACATTACAAAATGGGATACATTTTTAGAAACCGGGTCGTCCGGAGAAATTTGAATCCTGATTGCAGAAGATTTTACCTGGGAAAAAGCAAGCTTTTTAATCTCCTTATTAATGGTTGCAGAAAAAAACAGGGTCTGGTGCTTTTGAAAAAGTTTTTTCTTTACAGCAATGATATCCTTGATAAATCCAAGATCCAACATCTGGTCTGCTTCATCAATAACAAGGGTGTCCACCTGTTTCAGGTTTATAACCCCCTGGCTGATCAAATCAAACATTCGCCCGGGTGTTGCCACAAGCACATCAATGCCATCGCCAAGTTTTTTGATCTGGGGGTCCTGCTCAACCCCGCCATAAACTGCAAATGCCTTTGTCTTGGTGTGTTTTGAAAGTTGATCAAATACATTACCAATTTGGGCAGCCAGTTCCCGAGTAGGTACCATGACAATGCACTTAATTCCCCAGGACTGCTTGGATTTTTTTGTCCGGTGGATCTTATCAATTATAGGGATGGCAAATGCGGCTGTTTTTCCGGTGCCTGTCTGAGCTATGGCCAGCACATCCTCTCCCTTCATAATGGAAGGAATGGCCTTAAACTGGATGTCAGTGGGTCGTTTAAATCCTAGGTCGGTCAAATTTCTCTTTATGCTTGACGATATATGGTATGTATCAAATTTCATGGAATCCCTATTCTGTTTCAGGTTAAAGACTTAAAATACATGGAAATTCTTTAAAATGCAATCTTTTCCAAAGCCTTGATAATTGCTCTGACCCGAATTCATTATTGCATTTTTATCCTCTGACACTTTTCTATCTGGTTAATTTTCAATTGACAAAACTGAAAATTAACGTATTTTTATCAAGAATTGATATTGACTTTCGATATCGATAACCGATAAACAGGAGAGCCTTAAATTCAAATGAAAAATAAAATATTACAAAAGCTCTATCAGGGTTTTGTCCAGCTACATATCCTGCACCACACCAAGGAGGCACCTGTTTACGGAGCATGGATGATGGAAGAACTTAAAAGACATGGATACAACATTGGCCCCGGAACCTTATACCCCCTTTTGAATAAGATGGAACTAAGCGGTCTACTTATAAAAGAGAAACAGGTTGTAAACGGCAAGGTCAGAAAATATTACTCCATCACCCCATTGGGACTGGACGTTTTCAAAGATGCTGGGAAAAAGGCAACCCAGCTTTTCCTTGAAATTAAAGGTAGACAAAATGATAAACTTTGAATCTGTATATCTAAAGCGAAATGGTAAACAAATTTTTTCTGGTTTGGATTTTTTCGTTCAAAAAAATGAAAAGGTCTTGATCCAGGGCAAATCCGGTATTGGGAAAACAACTTTATTTAAAATTCTTCTTGGATTTGAAACAATAGATAAAGGAAGAGTCACTTTCAATAAAAAAGATATAGTTAAAGAGCATATCAAAGAGATCCGGCATCAGATTTTTTATCTGAGCCAGGATATTGATCTTAAGAATGAAAGGGTAAAAAGCCTTCTTGATGAATTCCGGGAGCATAACTTATTAAAAAATCAGGGCAAGGCCTATTTTGCCGATCTGCTGAATTTTCTTGATCTCAATGATATTATCCTTAATCAATCTATCAAAGAATTGTCCGGTGGCGAGCGCCAAAGAATCGGGCTGTTCATCGGTTTTCTTCTGGACCGCCCTGTCTGGCTTCTGGATGAGCCCACCTCGGCTCTTGATGACACCATGAAAAACAAAATAATGGATTATATCATTGGTCAGGATAAAACCATTATTATTATTTCCCATGATGATGTCTGGAAAAAAAACAACACTATTAAAATTGAAAGGTGGTGATCAATTGGGTGCCCAGGATCTTACTCTTTTATCGCTTGCTTCATTATTCGTCTTTCTTATCCCTGTTTTCTATATCAACAGGCGATTGAAACTCAGCATCAATGCAGTCATGGTGTCCTCGATCATCAGAATGTGCATTCAACTGAGCTTTGTAGGTATTTATCTTGAATTTCTCTTCAAGTTTAACTCGCCTATTTTAAACATAGTTTATCTTTTGATCATGATAGCCATTGCCTGTCAGTCAATTTTAAAATCAAGCAATCTTAAAATAAGAAAACTTTTCATCCCTGTATTTTTTTCACTGCTTCTCCCATTTGCTATTATTCTGTTGTTCTTTAATGCTGTGGTGGTAAGAATCGACAACCTGTTTGAAGCAAAATATATGATCCCCATTGGTGGTATGCTGCTTGGCAACTGTCTTAGAAGTATAATTATCGGATTGAATAATTTTTACTCCGGAATAAAAAAAGATGAAAAAATATATCTTTATTCCTTATCTTTATTTTCCAGTCGCATCCAGGCATTAAAACCCTATTTCAAAGAAAGCATTACAGCATCTATCACACCGACCATAGCCTCCATGGCAACCATCGGCCTTGTCTCTCTGCCAGGCATGATGACAGGCCAGATTCTGGGTGGCTCCATTCCGATTGTGGCCATAAAATACCAGATTGCCATCATGCTCTCAATTTTTTACACAGAATATTTCAGCACCATTTTGTCTGTTTTGTTTTCTTTAAAAGTTGGATTTAATGAACTTGATGTTTTGAATCAGGATATTTTTATTTCAAAGGGGTAGACTGTCTTTTTTTTAAATAAGTGGTTTATTATATTGAGGTTCTCATACTTGCCGGTTGAAACTTTTTCTTGACACTTGGCTTTAATACGTCTATTTTATCAGATGTTTCAGGCGCTGCATATGCAGTTAAAAGGGAATCCTGTTAAAATCAGGAGCGGGCCCGCCGCTGTAACCGGGGATGAACGTCACATTTACCACTGTTAAATTAGGCTGTTTTAATGGGAAGGCGTGGCAAGTAAAAAAATCCGGAAGTCAGAAAACCTGCCTGAAAATTTGATCAGATTGCTTGCGAGGACGCGGGCTGATCTATAAAATGTGGATAAAAACGGTTCCCATATCAGATATATTCTGGTGTGGGATTTTTTAGTTTATGCCCGCTCCCGTGTTGTTTTAACTCTTAATAACAGAGGAGATGTTATGAAAAAATTTTGTTTTATTTCACTGATACTATTTCTGGGCCTGATTTTTAGTTCACAGCTTTATGCTAAAACCGCCATTATTATTGCCCATTTCGGAACCACTGTACCGCAAGCGATTACATCCATCGATAATATAACATCCAGAGTAAAATCAGCTTTCCCTGGTACAGAAGTCCGGGTTGTATTTACATCCAATATTATCCGGTCCGTGTGGGAAAAAAGAAGCCAGAACCCAAAAGAATGGAAAGACAAAGGAATCAGTGAAGAAATTCTTTTTACAAAAAATCTGCTCAGTACCTTTGGCGAACTGCAAAGCCAAGGATATAAAGAAGTTATTGTTCAACCCACCCACCTGTTCCACATGGAACAATACCATGATTTGATGCAATATGTGGATGCCATCAGGTCTATTAGAACCATCAGAGACAAATGGAAACCATTCAATAAAATTGCACTTGGCAGGCCGGCCCTTGGCACTGTTGGAGATGTATATCCTTATCGTGATGATCTTAAGCGAGCTGTAAAAACTTTTGCCAATGATGTTGCCCTTGCCAGGCAAAAAGGCGCTGCTCTTGTTTATATGGGCCATGGAAATGAATTATGGCCCACCGGCATATATGTTGAGCTCCAGCAATTAATGAGAAAAACTTATCCCGAGGTCAAGACCTTTATAGGGTGTGTTGAAGGGTATCCAGGTCTTGAAGATGTTAAGAAAAGCCTTGGCCATTATACCCCGAAAATTGAAAATATCCTGCTAAAACCATTGATGATTGTTGCCGGAGACCATGCAGCCAATGACATGGCCAGCGATGAAGACGACTCCTGGAAAACAGTATTAAGCAAGGCTGGATTTAATGTTGAAACAATTCTCCAGGGTCTTGGGTCTAATAATCAATTTGCCGATCTTTTTGTAGCTCATATAAAAGACGCTGCAAAAGCATCAGGCATTGACCTGTAGAGCATGGCAAGAGTTTGAGCATATTGCTTAACATATTAAAAGGGAGAACAGCATACCTGGTGGTTCTATTTTCCCTTTTTCTTGTTTTAATGATTCTCGTCTCTTTATCCATGGGATATATCCATATTCCAATGCTCGATATCATCAGCATCCTTTATGGAAAAATAAGCGGCAACCTTCAAATCCTTGAAAACACTAGTGAAACCTATTTGACAGTGATATTTGACGTACGTCTTCCAAGAATACTTACCTGTGCTATTGTTGGGGCGGCCCTTGCCGTATCAGGGGGTTTATTCCAGGGAATATTATTGAATCCCCTTGCTGATCCTTATACCCTTGGCGTATCTGCAGGCGCTGCATTTGGAGCAAGCATTGCCATTCTATTAAATTTGAGCGCAGCCTTTGTTTCCGTTCCTGCATTTGCTTTTACAGGTGCTTGCACTACTTTATTTCTGGTCATGTTTTTATCCTATTCTTCAAAAAATCCAAGTCTCTCTCTTTCATCCAATAACTTGATATTATCCGGGATCATTGTTGCTGCCATTCTTTCTGCTGGAATCAGTTTTTTAAAATTTATTGCCAATGAACAAGTCTCTGTCATTATTTTCTGGCTTATGGGCAGTTTTGCTTCAAAAACATGGACAGATTTTTTTGCTGTTTTGATTTTCCTGATGATAGGACTTTTTATTTCAATGTTTTTTGCCCGGGATCTGAACCTTATCTCCCTTGGGGCCAAATCAGCCACAAGCCTGGGCGTAGATCTAAAAAAAGTAACCATCATCTTATTGGTTACAGGTTCCATGCTGGCTGCCATCTGTGTGTCTGTTTCAGGTATCATTGGCTTTGTAGGACTTCTGGTTCCGCATACGGTCCGGTTTATCACCGGGCCTGACAATCGAAAATTGCTCCCTATATCCATGCTGGCAGGTGCTTTTTTGTTGTTGTTTGCCGATACCATTACCCGGGCAGTCCTTCCCCATGAAATACCCATTGGAGTCTTGACAGCCTTGACAGGCGGCCCGGTCTTTTGCTGGATTTTCAAAAAAAACCGGTTTAAATAGAAACAAATGAAATTAAATCTACATGACATCTCTTTTGCCTATGACCGTGATATAATTATCCAAAATATCAGCTGTTCTTTTGTGTCTGGAAATTTTTATTCCATTATCGGCCCCAACGGCAGTGGTAAAACCACTCTTTTAGATTTAATTTCAGGCTTTTTAAACCCTGGCAACGGTCATATTGATATTGATGAAACCCCGGTTTTGTTTCTTTCAAAAAAAGAAATTTCAAAAAAAATTGCCCTGGTTTCCCAGGACTATGCCATCAACTTCCCTTTTAGGGTAAAAGATGTGGTAATGATGGGAAGGCACCCTTATATACCAAGGTTCTCACACCCTTGCGGCGGTGATGTGGAAAAAGTGAACAAAATGATGCAAATATGTGGAATCTATCATTTGTCTGACCGGAAGATTAATGAGCTGTCTGGAGGGGAAAGACAGCGTTGCGTGTTTGCCCGAGCCCTTTGCCAGGACACACAGGTTCTCTTATTGGATGAAGCTTTTTCTAATATGGACATCAATCATACCCTGCAAATGCTGCGTTTGGTAAAACAATCTGTCAAAGAAAAGAATACGCTTGTGATAAGCGTTTTCCATGATTTAAACCTTGCCTCGAGCTGGTCTGATGAACTGCTGATGCTGAAAAAAGGGAAAATAAAAGCATTTGGTAATTCCCAGGATGTCCTGACCCAGCAGACAATTAAAGATGTATTTAACGTCACATCCATTGTTGAGTTTAACGAGCATGCTCAAGCAAAGCAGGTGTACTATCCGTCGATTTAAAAACATAACAGGCATACTCTTTTTTATTATTTTTATTGTTTCGATTAATTGCTCTGCATTAACACTGACAGATAAAAAGGGGCGGCAGATCTATTTTTCAAAACCCTTTACCCGAATTATTTCTCTTTATGGCGCACATACGGAAAATCTTTATCATTTAGGCCTTGAAGAGAATATTATAGGGGTTTCCATTAATGATACCTTTCCTTCCCAGGTGGATAAAAAACCAAGGTTTTCATACCATGATGATCCGGAAAAATTTTTAGCCTTTATGCCCGATCTTGTTCTGGTGCGACCAATGATTGACAATGGATATCCAAATTTGATGAATCGTCTCGAAAAATCAGGTATCACAGTGGTTTCCCTCCAACCTTCGGGTATAAAAGAAATGTATGACTATTGGTTAAAATTAGGCATGTTGACAGGAAGGGACCAACAGGCCAAAACAATGATCCAGGATTTTAAGAAAAAAACAGACCATATCAAAACATTGACCAAAGAGATTCAAGTTAAAAAAAGCGTCTATTTCCAGGCGATTCATACAAGGATGAAAACTTTCACCCCGGGCGCAATGCCCATCTTTGCCCTTGAAACCGCCGGTGGCGTCAATGTGGCATGGGATGCCAAGGCATCAAGGAATACAAATATTGCCATATATGGTAAGGAGCAGATCCTTGCAAAAGCCGCACAAATAGATGTCTTCCTTGCCCAAAAAGGCCTGATGAATGCTGTGAGTATTGAACTAATAAAAAATGAGCCTGGATTTGGAGTCATTAAAGCTATAAAAAATGATCAAATATATTTAATTGATGAAAATATCGTTTCCCGTCCTGTTCCCAGGCTTTATGAAGGGATTGTCTCAATTGGAACCCACCTCTATCCAGATATTTTCACTCAAGAAAAACTTAAAAAGGAATTATAATGAAAAACATTGGAAAACTATTCGGTGTAGGTGTTGGACCGGGAGATCCCGAATTGATTACGGTCAAGGCTGTCAGGGTAATCAAAGAGGCTGATATTATTTTTACGGCTGCGTCCTCGAAAAACACATACAGCCTGGCAGTTGAGATTGCCTCTCCCTATATCTCGGCCTCTGCCCAGATTGAAAAACTGTCTTTTCCCATGACCAAAGATGTCAAAGAGGTAGAAGCCGCATGGATCCATAATGCTAAACAGATTGCCAAGGAATTGAAACAGGGGAAAAATGCTGTTTTTCTGACCCTTGGAGATCCTACAACCTATTCTACTTTTGGCTATATTTTAAAAAAAATGGCTTGTATTATGCCGGAAGCTGATATTGAGACCATTCCAGGCATCACCTCTTTTCATGCAGCCTCAGCACGGCTGAACAGGATACTTGTGGAAGGGGAAGAGTCCTTGCTTGTAACCTCTGGAGCCTATGGCGGAGACAGGATACGAAATATCAATGGGATTGAAAATGTTGTCATAGTAAAGGCCTATAAAAACATTCAAGATATCAATAAGGCACTGAAAGAAACAGGTCTTAATAACAAAAGCGTGGCTGTATCAAAGTGTGGCCGTAAAAATGAGCAGATCATAGAGGATCTGGATGAACTTGAAAAAAGATCGCCCGATTACTGGACTCTGATACTTGCCTCTAAATGAAACCCAATGATATAAAATATAAAAACCTTGGGGTTTCAATCCTTTTCACGCTGGCCTGTTTATTTTTCAGCCTGAATTATTTTGAAAACATTACCCTTGCTGTCTGCCTGAAAAAGCTTGGGATACCATTATTCAGACTTATTATGTTAATTTCCATCGGGCTTTTAGCAGGTCAATTGATTGAAAGCCTTGGCTGGACAAAACAGGTTGCCCTCATTGCCAGACCCATCTTTGCGTTTTCAAATCTTGGAAATCGGTGCAGCGCTGCCTTTACAACAGCTTTTATCTCGGGAACCGCTTCCAATGCCATGCTTTTGGATTTTTATGAAGACAAGAAAATCAGCAAAATGCAATTGTTCCTGTCAAATTATATCAACCAGTTCCCGGCCTTTTTTCTGCACCTGCCGACGACTGTTTTTATTGTTCTGCCTTTGACCGGTTATGCCGGAGCCCTTTATTTTATTATCACTTTTTTGGCCACACTTTTCAGGACAATTTGTTTCCTTATCTTTGGCAGATTATATCTTAAAGCTTATCCCGACCATGACCAAGAAAGTTTCAAGACAGAGTCATCCCACACAAGAGATAAAATTGTAAAAGAAAACAAAAAAGATGTGGCAGCCATAATAAAAAAGATTAAATCAAAACTGCCCGGACGTATAATCAATATAATTATCTGGGTTTTGCCGATTTATACCCTTGTTTTTATTCTTAATAGCAATGGCTTTTTTGATTATCTGAACAAATCCCTGGCAGGTGTTGTCAAACTAACGATAATGCCGGTTGAGTCCTTATCTGTTGTTATTTTGAGCTTTGCTGCTGAATTCACATCAGGGTTTGCAGCGGCTGGAGCATTGATGGATGCGGGCGTCATAACTATTAAACAAACAGTCATTGCTCTTTTGCTGGGAAATATTCTTGCATTTCCCATCAGAGCCATTCGTCACCAACTTCCCAGGTATATGGGAATTTTCTCTCCCAAAATGGGACTGCAACTGTTATTATCAGGTCAAATATTCAGAGTATTGAGTATCATATTAATGGGAACCCTTTATTATATAGTGGCATAATATGAATCCAATAGACATTATCGGTATGGGACAGGGCAAAGAAGATCTTACATCAAAACACCTGAGGTTAATCAAAGACTGTGATGTATTGGTTGGCGGCAGGCGCCATCTTGAAATGTTCGATTATCCTGATAAACACAAAATTTTTATCACTGGTCAAATTGTCAGTGTTGTTAAAGCTATTAAAGAACAAATGACCCTTCACAAAATTGTTGTTCTGGCTTCCGGAGATCCCATGTTTTACGGCATTGGCTCCACGCTAACTCAATATTTTGAAAAAACCCAATTAAATATTCATTCAAATATTTCATCTGTTGCTGCTGCTTTTGCAGCAATAAAAGAACCCTGGCATGATGCAAAAATCATCAGCCTTCACGGCAAACAGCAG